>JAOQAA010000677.1 GCA_025963815.1 Capsulimonas sp. | reverse complement strand
AATCCGACGTACAACAGCCCCAACATGTTACCCAGTCTGCCCCGCTCATTAATCCATCTTCCCACAAATCCATACGCCATTTGCCGTGCGAATCGCTCCGCTTGCTTGACCCTAAATGCTGTCTTATGGTACACTCCATGCAGAACAAATGTTTTTATCGAACGGGCGCAGCTATGTGGCCCGTTTTCTTTTGCGTGAGGTATCCATGGCCGACTGCATTCGAATTCAAGGGGCGCGTCAGAACAATCTGAAGGACGTTTCCCTCGATATTCCTCGGGACAAACTTGTTGTTATCACCGGACTCTCAGGATCGGGGAAATCTTCGCTGGCCTTCGATACGATCTATGCCGAAGGGCAGCGGCGCTATGTGGAATCACTGTCGGCGTACGCCCGCCAGTTCCTCGGACAGATGGACAAGCCTGATGTTGACCACATTGAAGGGCTGTCCCCCGCCGTCTCCATCGACCAGAAATCGACGTCGAAAAACCCGCGTTCGACCGTGGGCACCGTCACCGAGATTTATGACTACCTGCGACTGCTGTTCGCCCGCGTCGGCATCCCGCACGACCCGGTCACCGGCAAGCCGCTGACCAAGCAGACCGTCGAACAGATGGTGGACCGGGCGCTGGAGCTGGACGAAGGGACGCGCGTCCAAATCATGGCGCCGGTCATCCGTGGGCGCAAGGGCGAGTACAAGAAAGAGATCGACGAGATCCGCACCGAAGGCTTTAATCGCGTGCGCATCGACGGGACGATCTACGATCTTTCGACGGATGAAGTCCCGGCGCTGGAGCGGTACAAACAGCACACGATCGAGATCGTCATCGACCGTTTGGTGATCAAGAAACCGGGCCTGGAAAAGCGTCTCGCGGACTCATTCGAAACGGCGGCGAAGTGGGGCAAGGGGCAGGTCGTGCTCGACGTCATCGGCGGCGAGGCGATCGAGTTCGCCGAGAACTTCGAGGCCACGGATTCGACCTTTAATTTTGAAGATATCGAGCCGCGCCTGTTCTCGTTCAACTCTCCCTACGGCGCCTGTCCGGACTGCCACGGCCTGGGCGTCAAGACGGAATTCGACGCGGATCTGATCATTCCCGATTGGTCCAAGAGCATCGACGGCGGCGCTATCGCGCCCTATGTCAACGCCACCGGTGGACAGAACGAGTGGGCGCAGGGGCTGTTTCATGGCGTCGCCGAGCGGTTCGGGTTTCAGAACGACACGCCGCTGAACACGCTGACCGAAGAACAGAAGCAGGCGCTCCTGCACGGCGTCACCGGCAGCGTCACCGTCACATTCAAGAACCGCTGGGGCAAGAATCGGCAGTTCACGTCGGACTATTCGGGCGTCATCGGCATGCTGCAAAAGCGCCTGAGTGAGACCGAGTCCGACGGCGTCAAGGAATGGCTTGGCCAGTTCCAGGCGGATAAGCCCTGCCCCGCCTGCCGCGGCCGCCGCCTCAAGCCCGAAGCCCTCGCCGTTCTCATGGGCAAGTGCGATATCAGCGAAATCTGCGCCCTCAGTATCGCCAAGGCGCACCAGTGGTTCACTGATCTGAAGCTCTCCGACCGTCAGATGATCATCGCGCGCCAGATCGTCAAAGAGATCAACACACGCCTGGGATTCTTGCTCAATGTTGGCCTCGGATATTTGACGCTGGACCGCGCCGCCGCTACTCTCGCCGGCGGCGAAGCGCAGCGCATTCGATTGGCGTCGCAGATCGGCTCGGGGCTGACCGGGGTTCTCTATATCTTAGATGAACCCAGCATCGGCCTGCACCAGCGCGACAACACCAAGCTGATTGAGACGCTCTTCCATCTGAGATCGCTCGGCAACACGATCATCGTCGTGGAACACGACGAGGAAACGATGATGAGCGCGGACTGGATCATCGACGTCGGCCCCGGCGCCGGCGAGCACGGCGGCCAGATCATCGCCCAGGGAACGCCCAAGCAGATCGTCGCGAACAACAAGAGCGTCACCGGCCGTTATCTGGCCGGCAAGGATAAGATCGATATTCCCAAGGAGCGCCGCAAGCCGACGGATAAGTTCCTGGAGATCAAGAACGCGCACGGCCATAACCTGCAAAACGTGGACGTCAAGATCCCGCTCGGCTGCTTCGTCTGCGTGACTGGCGTTTCGGGGTCGGGCAAATCGACGCTGATCCAAGAGACGCTCTTCCCGCGCCTGCAAACGACGATTAACCGCACCCGTCACGTCTGGGAGCCGCACGACGCCATTCTTGGCATCGAAAACCTGGACAAGATCGTGGACATCGACCAATCGCCCATCGGACGCACACCGCGCTCGAATCCGGCGACCTACACCGGCGTCTTCGATCTGATCCGTGAACTGTTCGCCAAAACGCCCGACGCCCGCATGCGCGGCTATAAGGGCGGCCGCTTCTCTTTCAACGTCAAGGGCGGTCGCTGCGAAGCCTGCAAGGGTGACGGCATTATCAAGATCGAGATGCATTTCTTACCCGACGTCTATGTCCCCTGCGAAGTCTGCCACGGCAAGCGTTATAATCGCGAGACTCTGGAAGTGAAGTACAAGGGCAAGTCGATCTCGGACGTTTTAGAAATGACCGTCGGCCAGGCTGTCGTGTTCTTCGACGCCGTGCCCACCATCACTCGCAAACTGCGCACGATCCACGATGTCGGCTTAGATTATATTCGCATGGGCCAGCCCGCCACCCAACTCTCCGGCGGCGAGGCCCAGCGCGTCAAGCTCGCCTCCGAGCTTGCCAAGCGCGCGACCGGCAAGACGATGTATATCCTTGACGAGCCAACCACCGGCCTGCACTTCGCCGACACCAAGAAGCTGCTGGAAGTCCTCCAGCGGCTCACCGATACAGGAAATACGGTGCTGGTGATCGAACATAACCTGGATGTGGTCAAAACCGCGGACTGGGTCATCGATATGGGGCCTGAAGGCGGGGACGGCGGCGGCAAAGTCGTCGCCGAGGGAACACCGGAACAGGTCGCGGAAATCGTGGGTTCGCACACCGGGCTCTACCTCAAGAAGGTCCTCAATGGCGAAAGCCTGGCGATGGCTTACAAACCGGCGTAAGCGATCCGCTCGCCCCCGCGCCGATGGCGACGGAACCTAACGCGCAGGGGCAAGCGTAGACTGAGTATTCGCAAGGCACGTCTTTCTCTTCGGATAGGACGCTGATCGGAGCTCGTCGACGCCATGAACACCGTCACAGAAAAACAGAAACTGGAGACTGCAAGTTTTCCGGATAGTATCGCCGGCGCGGCCCCGGACGACTCGGAAGAGCAGTCTCGCCCTGGGATAAGGCTGCTCTTTCTCAACCTTCTGCTCCTGGGCTCTATTTTCTTCGCTGACGTTTATCAGGATGAACACTACCACGTCAGCGTCCTCTACAACGTCTGCATCGCGCTGACGCTGTGGTCATGGCGACCGCGCTGGACCATGATCGTGACAATCGCCGCCATGGCGATGCGCGTGATCTCCCACCTCAATGATATTCAATTAGGCACCGACGACACCTATGCTTTTAACTTATTCGTTGGCCTTTTCGTCCAAGCGCTGACGGGCGGACTGATCTGGCGGCAGATTGTCGTGCAGCAGCGCCTTGAGGCGCACCTTTTGCTTGCCGGGCAACTGGAGAAGGACAAGCGGCGGCAGGAAGCCGCGCTTCTGGAAGCCGAGCGCCGAACGCGCTTTAATCTGGAGCATGCCGAGGAACAAACGCGGCGGCACACCACCGAGCTCGCCGGAGCGCTCTCGGAAGCGCAGAACGCCATGCGGCAGGCTCAGGAAGCCATGCAGAGCGAACGCGCCGCGCGCCTGCGCGAAGCCGAAGCGCGAGAGCGGGAAATCAAGGCGTTCCGCGATCTGGAGCGCGTTAAGAACCTTTCGGTCGCTCTCCACCACGCCGTGCTCCCTGAAGTCCCCAGCGAGATCGCAAATGGACGCGTGCATTTGGGAGCGCGCTATGCGCCCGCCGAACGCGACAGCCATATCGGCGGCGACTTTTACGATGTCCTGCCGATCGGCGACGGCTCCCGGTACTTCGGGCTGGCGATTGGAGATGTCGCCGGTCACGGCGTGGAGGCCGCGGCGCAGACGGCCCTAGTCACGACGACCCTGCGCGCTTACGCCCTGGAAGGCGCGGATTCCCCAGCGGAAGTGATGTCACGTGTGGCGCGCGCCATTGACGCCCAGCTCGACTCGTTTGTTTCCCTCTTCTTCGGCGTTCTCGATACGGAAACGGGGCGGCTGGTCTACTGCAACGCCGGCCATGAGCCGCCGATCATCCTGACGGCCGACAACCCTAACCACCCCCTGGCGCTGCAATCGACGGGCGTCATTCTGGGCGTCGGCATCATGGATTTCGAAGAAAGCCAGTACTTTTTGAACCCCGGCGACGCCATCGTCATGCTCACGGACGGGCTGACAGAAGCTCGCGCCGAGAGTGGCCTTTTGCTGGGATGGGAAGGCGTCGCCGCCATGGCCGCGAATCGATATCAGCAGACGCTCGACATGCAGAGCCTCGCCGATACGATCCTGCGCGATGTGCGCGAGTTCGCCACACGGGTTCGTCTGGCGGATGACGTCGCCCTGCTCGTCGCCCGCTATGGCGAACCAAGGTAGAAATCGCGGTCTCAACGCCCGGACTTTTGGAAGTCTCGCAGAGCGTCCGCAGCCGCGCTGAGCGGCCCCTGGGAATCGGGAGAGGCTTCCCGGACTTTTTCTTCCAGCGCCGCCAGCACTTCTTCGGGGTTGGTGGCCGCCGCCATGGCTTCAGCCTCGGGATCGCGCCGATCGCGGACAGTGGGAAGGTCGCGGCGCAGTTCCTCCACTAAAGCGATGAGCTTGGCGATTTTTTGTTCGGCGAGCAAGTTCACCTGCAAATCCAGCTGTGCGCGGCTTTCCGCAAGCTTCCCCTGCCGGTTCTGCGCGATCAGAATGACGATCGCGATGAGCAGGCCTCCCAGACTGATCGTCCCCTGGAGCCAGGAAAACGGCGGAGCATCAACCCGCACCCAATGCTCATACGGCGCGAACTCGTTGTAAGCAATCCAGGCGACGATCACGCTGAGCACGAAATACAGAAACATCGGGCGTCCGAGAGTAGACACCACGCGCTCCACCGAGCGCTGATGCCAATCGACCCGCTCTTCCGCCTTATGGTGCATGGCGGCGATGATTTCCGTCGTCTCCGCAACTGGGTCG
The DNA here is from genome assembly GCA_025963815.1 of Capsulimonas sp. GTDB lineage: Bacteria > Armatimonadota > Armatimonadia > Armatimonadales > Capsulimonadaceae > Capsulimonas. The sequence continues at coordinate 9,983 of JAOQAA010000677.1, read as the reverse complement.
ATTTCAGTACTCATAAATCCCTCAGTTCGGCTTGCTGGGAATTTTCACCAAATCGACCAGCGTGTCCCGCATATTGGGATCCGATTCGATCACTTTTTCAATCTGCTCGACCAGTTGATCGGGGCGAACCGCAGCCTCCATCAGCGCCAATTCCGGATCGGTCATTTTAATGCCGAGATGATTTTGGATCGTCTCCAGCATCATGATCATCTTCGTATTTTCCTGCTCGGACAGCAGATTGATCTGCAGGTCGAGATGATTGCGGCGGTCCGCCATATGTCCCTGCCGGTTCTGGCTGATCAGGATAAATGTCGAGAGGAAGATCGCTTCCAGCGATACGACCAGTGTCAGTAGCTGAAACGGATAGGGATCGAAATGCAGCTTTTTGCCGTCCCATGGTCCGATATTGATCACGATCCAAAATCCAAACCAAATCAAATGAACCCAGACAAAGCTCATGCTGCCGCAGAATGCCGTAATCACGTCCACAATGCGGTCAGTTTTCGACCGTTTCGCCATCGCCGACTGATCGATCTTCGCCACCAGCTCGATGTTACGCTTCGTCAGATCGTCCGCGTAAGCACCTTCCGCGAGCTTATCCTTGGCTTCTGCATTCGCCCGCTCCTCGGATGATATCGAACCGTTTTTTGAATTGCTGCCCGCCATATCCCGTTCCCTTCCCACTCCCTAGATTGCTCCACCGCCGTCCTAAGCTGAAACTTCAGCGACATTGCGTTGACGGGCCAACCTCTGGAAATGTTTCCCAAAGATGTTTTAGTATCTACCCGCTCGCCTGCCCGCCAAAACGAACAGCGCCCGCCGATTTCATCGACGGGCGCTGGGATCACAAGAGAAAAGCGGGCGCGCCTATGGTTTGAACACGAACTTGTCGATGACTTTGCCGCTTGGGGTAATTACGGTCCCACTGACCTGAGTTCCGTTGACCTCACAGCGGATGATGTGGTAATCGCTCACATACACATCGCCAGGAATGGCGAGAGCGGCGTTGGCGGCGTCGTAAAGAGGAGCCCCGCCGCCGCCGGTCACGATATAATTGACGCCGTCGCGCTTGGTCCGATAGTAGAGGTGATCGTGTCCGCAGAAGACGATACGCGGCCGATACTTCACGAACAGCGGATGGACGTTACGCTGGGCCTCGGCCGTCGGACCATGAGGCCCCACGGAGAAGGGCGATTCATGGAACAGGACGAAGGTGTTTATCGCCGTTTTTTGCCCCTTTTTCAATTCTCTTTCGAGCCATTGGTATTGATCACTACCGATCGCATAGTCCTGAAACTCGTCCAAAACGATGAAGTGGTTTTTGTGACGCGTGAAGGCGTAATAGTATTTGTTGCCGCCCGGCTCGAACGGCTCGGTCACATAATTTTGATAGTACGGGCCGGCGTCGTGGTTCCCGCGTGACGGATAGTAGGCGATATGGGCATCGCGCAGAGGCTTGGTAATCTCGGAAAATTCCGTCCATTGCCTGGGATTTCCGCCGTCAGACACAAGATCGCCGCTTTGCAGCACGAACTCCGGTTTCTGGGCGACGATCAAGTCGATGATGGTCCGATGCACATCGGGATTGCTGCGCGTATCGCCGTAGGCGACAAACGTATAACGCGGATTGACGGCGCTGGCGGCTTTGATAGGCTTTTTGACGGCAGGAATGGGCTTCTTTGCCGCGTTGACGCTTCCCGCACCGGCCAGAACACAGGCCAGAACGAGCGCCGATTTCCATAGGGGTTGAGTGAGCACGAACATTTCTCCTTCGGCGGCGGCGCACGTTTATGTCGGATGCGCCGCCAAATTATAGCCCGCCAGGCGCAATCGCCGCAAGCGCGCAGGCGTCAATACGTTTAAAAAGCAAATAGTCAAGGGTAGAAGCAAACCAAGTTCGAAACATCTTAGCTACTACACGGAGGTTCAAAGCGCATGAGCGTTAATCAGGGAAATACAGGATCGAGTGGTTCGAGCTGGGGTCCGGCGGTTATTGCCGTCGTCGTGATCGCAGTCATTGTGATCGGGTTCCTCGTTTATAACAACAATCAGGCGGTGACAGCGCCATCGAGCGTAAATGTCACGACGACGCCCAGTGCGCCGAGCGCGCCTTCGACCGTTGCTGTCCCAGTTCCGGTTGCGGTTCCTGGCCCAGCGGGAGCCCCTGGCCCGGCCGGCGCTGCGGGCGCTCCCGGAGCGCCTGGCGCCCCTGGAGCTCCCGGCCCGAGCGGACCCGCCAGCAGCACTCCGACGAGCAGCGATCCGGCGCCGGCGCCCGGCGGATAGTCGCGTCCACCATGTCCTAAGCGCAAAAACGTCCGTCCTCCCAGCAGCGCTGGAAAGGGCGGGCGTTTTTGTGTCTCCAGAGCGAGTAAGCGTCTGAAATGCAACCATCCTCAAGCGCTCTGAGGTAAAATCACCTTACCAACAAATTTTGACGAATATTTATGAGGAGACGCGATGAGTTCACAACAGACGGACACCAGCACAAGTAACGCAAACTGGGGCACCCTGGTGATTTTGGTATGGGTGGTGCTTGGAGCCTTTCTCGTCGGGTTCCTAATCAAGAACGGCGAACTGGACGCCAATACCAGCGGCGTCACCTACAGCGCGCCAGGCGCGCCGTCAGCGGAGCCCGCTCCGGCCGCCACGGACCCCGAGATAAAGATCGAGACAACACCCCCGGCTACGCCAATCGCTCCCACAGGTGAAGCCCCGACAGCCACACAGCCGCCGACTCCGACCGAAGCGCCCGCGCCTTCGGTCGCTCCCACCCCGGCTCCGTCCACCACCATGTAAGACCAGAATGCGGCGGACAGAAAAATGGCCGGACGATTTTACAATCGTCCGGCCATTCTTTGTCCAATTCTAAGGATGTATTTCTAACGTCCGAACGCCGCCGCCAACTCCAGAGCGCCGCGATCGACGATCGGCGTAAGCTTGGCGTCCAAGCTGGCGTCGTCATCGGCGATTTGATGAGCCTTTGCGAGTGTCCAATACTCAACGTGCTCTACGATTTCGCCCGGCTCTACCAGGGTCAGCGGCCCAAGCGTTTCGAGCTCCTGGAACGGGCCATCGGTGTAGGTCTCGTAGTTGCAGCCCCAGTCTGGGAGTACGCTCGGACCGCGTGGATCGACATCGATACTCGCGACGAAGACTTGCTCGGAAGTAATATGGGCGGCCCAGCCCAGCGTATTGTAGACGCCGACCTTTTGCGGGTTCTTCTCCGCCGCCGATTGGGCGAGCGTCACATACTTTTTGCCCCAGCGCCAGCGCGGGTCGGCCTGATCCGTGAACTTCCACAGAACCTGTGTGCGCGCCGGCAATAGGTATTCGTCGTGCGAGACGAACTCCTCCTGCGGCAGCACGACATAGCCGCCGTTCGCGACGATGTTGAGCGACCAGGCGGACACGGTCACGGGCCAGATGTTGTGATTGGTCAGGCGATGCACGACCTTGACCGCGCTTCCTTCCCCCGCCAGCGTCACGAAGATCTCCTTGCGGAACCCCGAGATCTTCTCGATTGGGTTGGCGAGATAAAGAGTATCGCCCCTCATCTCCACGGTCTCGACCGGGCCGTTGTCCGGCTCATAGCAGCGCGGGTTCGCCTCAGGCGCGATCCAGAACCGATGCCCGCCGTAGGGAACGAACTTCTCACTGCCCGCGCCGCCGCTGTCCTCCCCGATTACATGGAACGCGTTGGGACCATCGACAAAGCCATAGCGCAGGATGCGCGGCCCGACTTCCGTGGTGATCACGAGTTCGGTCGAGCCGTTGCTCAGGCGAACGCTGTTCTTCCAGCCTTCAAAATCAATTCGCTCCATCACTTTGGTTCGCGGCGCGCGGCGCGCCGCAGGCTCCTTTTGAGAATATTATAGACTGTCTCAACTCGTCGTCAAATGGTCCGGCAAAACAACGATCCCCGGCAGCAGTTCCCCAAAGCCGGATTTGAAGGCCACCACCGAGCCGATTTCGAAGTGCTCTTTGCGCACATACGCGAGCGTCAGAGCGCGCCCGCCGTGACGCGGGGAGAGAGCGGCGCTGGTGATCCGGCCGATCTCACGCTCACCCGTTTCATCGTACAACGCGTCGCCGGCGGCTGGACGCGCATCTTCGCCGAAGAGCACGGAGCGCAGCGCCTTGTTCGTGTGCCCGCGGGCGTGAATGCGCGCAACGATCTCCTGGCCGACATAACAGCCTTTGGAGTACGAGACGGCGTCGCGCATCTCCGTCTCGGGCAGCAATACGCTCGGCTCCAGCTCCGCGCCCCACGCCGGGACAGCGGCCTCAACGCGCAGCATTTCCAGCGCCTGCTCGCCAAGGGGAACAACGCCGATCTTGGTCAAATTTTCCCAGGCCGTCACCGCAATCTCACGCGGAAGCCAGAGATCGTACGCGAGAACATCGCCCAGCGACCGGCGAGCGGCCAGTGCGACGCCATCTCCCAGGCTCAGTTCCACATGGCCCAGCTCGGGCAGACCCTCCAGCGTCGTCACGGAATAGACATTTTCGATCGCGGCGCGCGCACCGGCCCCAATCACGGAAAGAACGACCCACTGGTCGGTGACGTCCTCAACAATCGCTTTCTCCATGATCAGATACTTATCCAGGAGTTGGAGCGCGACGGCGGCGCAGCGGGGATCGGCGTCGATTAAGACGGCGTCTTCCGTCACATGGAGATAAAGGTCGGCCAGAATGTGACCGGTGCTGTCCAAAAGCGCCGCGTGCGCGCCCTGTCCAGGGGTAAGCGAAACGATGTCCTGCGACACCATGCCCTGCAAAAACGTAAGGCGGTCACGACCGCGCACGCGCAGCACGGAGCGCCAGGAGCGGTCGGCCAGGCCCGCGCCGCCGTCATGCGTCGCGGCGTCATATTCCGCCCAGGCGCCCGCCGGATCGTAAAACGCGGGCAGCTCCCATTCGCCGCCGACAGCGGGGACGAGAACAAGTTTCGTATTCGTGAAGGAAAACCGTTGCTGGAAGCTCAAAAGGGGTGAGTGGTTCATGGAGACCTCGCGGCGGCCGATCGCCGGCGTCACCTGCCATTCTACCTATGGCCCATTTCGTTTGTCAACGCGCCGCCAATCCACAGGGTTTCGCGGCGGCTTCGTTGACAGAGAATTCGTAGTGGCCTATAATAGACCGTAAGGATGCAATCAAATTTTTGACAGGAAAGAAATGAGCCTTATGATAGTCAAGTCTCCGGTCTTTCTGCTTGCGGCGACGACGCTGATATCCGTCTCTGCCTCCGCGATGGCGGCCACGCCGGAAGTTGCGGCGAAAGTCCCGCCGATTGTTCAGAAGTATGTGGACGCCGTTGGAAACGCCAAGGCGATTTCCCTGACGGTCTCGATGGCGAGCACCGGCGCGCTGCCGTCCGAAAAGTCCCGGTATGCGCTGGCGCAGCCAAACCTTGCGCTCGTCAGCTGCCGCCTCGGAAACGGGTCCGAAGCCACACTGGTCTCCGACGGCAAGAATCTCTGGCAGTGGTCCAATAAAAAGTACACGAAGTACGAGGCGCCGCCCAAAACCAGCGATATCCGCCCGGACCTTCACTTCGGTCTCGCCACCACGGTGGCGACGCCGATCTTGTTCAACCCCAAAGCCGTCGCCGCCGTAAACGGTCTCGTGGATATGGGGACGGAAACGGTAAACGGCGTCGCCACGCACAAGGTCAAGGTCACCGGCGGCGGCGACGCCTATCTGTGGATCGCTTCCGATACGGGCTTCCCGGTTCAGGTGACGCTGGCCGACGGAGCCAATAGTTACAAGATCGCCTTCAGCGATTACAAAACAGGGGATAAAGCCGACAAGGACTTCAGTGCGCGGCCGCCCAAGGACGCGACGCTCTTTACTCCCCCACCCCCGCCTCCCGCGCCGCCGATCCTGCTTCCCGTGGGAACGCCCGCCCCGGACTTTACGCTGCAGACAACGACGGGCAAATCGGTGTCGCTCTCCAGCCTGCGCGGCAAGGTGGTCCTGCTGAACTTCTGGTCTTCGGCCGTAGAACCCAGCACCACCGCGCTCGCCAGCATCCAGAAACTCTACGACAAGTTCCAAGGCAAGGGACTGGCCGTGCTTTCCGTGAATACGCTCGATAAGCCCGAGGACCGCGCCGCCTTCCTGAAGGCGCACCCCGAGCTCACCTCGACGTTCATGATCGATCCTTCCGACACGACGGACTCGGTCGCCGGCGGCAAATACAAAGTCGCCGCCCTGCCGACCATTTATCTGATTAGCAAAGACGGCGCGATTGCCGCGCGCTACATCGGCTTCGACGAGAGTCATCTCCCTGAAGTCATCGCCGATCTCGCCAAGCTTGGCGTGAAGTAGCCTTCTGCGTCAGAGTACGTGCAGACCGTTGACCAGCGACACCAGCATGTCCGCCATCGCGTTCAGATCCGAAATCCGGACGCGCTCGGCGGACGTGTGCGGGTGTTTCTCCGGCGCCCCGACAAAGACCCAGTCGATAGGAAAGCCGCTGCGCTGGATATATCCGCCGTCCGACCCGCCGCTCGATTCAATCTCCCGTTGATATTTCACGCCGCTGACCTCGGCGAGCGCCAGTATTCTTTCCAGATAACGCTGCCGGGGCGTCATGCTGTCACGCAGCGAGATGGCGACGCCGTCGCCGCAATGCACATGCTTGGTGTCCCAGGTGATATCCGAAATCAGCGCCTGATAGATGGCGTATCCCTCATAAAGCCGCCGGGCGCAGACGAGCGCGCCGTGCCCCGAATGCTCTTCACCCGCCGTGAACGCCACCGCAACGTTCTCGCAGCGCGTCAGCGTCTGCAGCGCCGCCCACACCCCCGCCCGGTTGTCTAGATACGGCGACGTGATCTCATCCCCCGACTGCTTCGGCTCGGCAGCGTAGACCCATCGGGTCCCCGGCTCCGCATTCGCCTTGCCGCCCAGCTTCCACCCGCCCGCTTTGCCCACACGCAGTTTCCCACGCGCGTCGCCGCCAGCTATGCGCAGCGCCACGCCGTCCTTAGGCGCGGGGCCGCCAATACGGATCAGATTGCGATCGTACCCGAGCGTAAAGCCGATGGTGTCGATATGCGCGAAGACGGCGACGGTCGGCGCCTTGCCGCGCACGGCGATCACGCTGTCCCCGATCCGCTCCACGCGGACCGACGGCATATTCGTTTCGATCTCCGCGACCAGCCAATCGGCCATCGCGCCTTCGTCGCCGGCGGGACTATCGATTTGCAGCAGTTTCCAAAGCAGATCCAAAATTCAGCCTCACTTCAATTTGCCTCATGGGGATTTCACATATTGTAACGGAATGCGCGGCGTTTGTCGAGGATTCGGCCCCCCTGCCCCCCAATCCTGGGGGAGGAGCTTCCGTTGGGTGCTTCCCGGAATCAAAAACCTGTGCAAACGTCTTTATCGATCAAATCATCCAACGACAAACTCCTCCCCCAGGATTGGGGGCAGGGGGGCCGAATCTTGGCGCACGAGCCATGTCTTCACTTGACAAAGCGCCGGCGAGAAGCCCATCATACCCACATGAGATTTCGCCCCCTGTTCTTCTGTATCGCGCTGTTATTCGCCCTCGCCACGCCGTCTGCGCACGCTGAATCCGCCGTTAAAACGCCTCAGCGTATTGTCTCCCTCTCCCCAGGCGTGACGGAAATGCTCTTCGCGCTGGGTCTGGGGAAGAAAATCGTGGGCGATACGGTGTACTGCGATTATCCAGAAGCGGCGAAGAAGATCACGAAGATTGGGGACGTTCGCCCCAATTACGAGAAGATAGTCGCCTTGAAACCCGATATGATTGTAGTGGACGGCGTGGCGGAGAAGAGTGCGGCGGCGCGGCTGAAGCAGCTGCATCAGCCGGTGTTCGTCGTACTGCCCAGCTCGTTCGCCGCTGTGGAGAACAGCTTGCTGGCGCTGGGCCGGGCTACGGGACGCTCGGAGCAGGCGCGCGGCGTTGTGGCGGGAATGGAGCGCAAGCGGCTTCAGGCGGCGGCGCTGGCCAAAACGCATGTGGGACGGCGTCCACGTGTGTTCTTCGTGGCGACGCTTCGGCCGTTATGGACGGCGGGGCGCGGGACGTTTGTCGACGACGTCATCGCCATCGCCGGCGGTGACAACTCCGCAAGCACTGTTCAAGGATACGCCGAATACTCCAAGGAACTGCTGGTGAGCAAGCCTCCCGATGTGATCTTCGCAGGCGAACATGATTTGAAGACGATCCGTACGGACCCAGCGCTGCGGCAATTGCCCGCGATCCGCGCGAACCGAGTGGCGGGCGACGGCGGTGAAATGATCCAGCGTCCCGGCCCGCGCCTCGCCGACGCCGCGCTGTACATCGCTCATGTTCTTTATGGAGGCGGCCGGTGACGACTGTCCCACCGGAACAGCCGCAAACCGCACGCGCCGGACGCGGATCCAAACCAGGCCGCGCCTGGCTCATGCTGGCTCTGCTGCTGGGCGCGCTGCTGCTCTCGGCCATCCTCGCGGCGGGTCTCGGCGCGGTCCATTACAGTCCGGCGCAAGTGCTGGCGGCTTTGCGGCATGGCCCGCCGAACCTAGACGCCACCGACATCGATCCCGTACAAATCACTCTTTGGAGCCTGCGCCTGCCGCGTATTCTGATGGCGATGGTGGTGGGAGGATCGCTTGCCGCGTCTGGGGTCGCGCTGCAATCGCTCTTGCGCAACGACCTCGCGGACCCCTATGTGGTGGGCGTCTCCAGCGGCGCGTCGGTCGGCGCGGAGATCGCCTATTTGAGACACGCCGAAAACGTGCTCGGCGGCGCGGCGGTCCCGATCTCGGCCTTCGCGGGCGGCGTCGCCGCCATGACTCTGGTGTACGGCATGGCCCGGCGCGGTGGTCAGGTGCTAGTTACCAGTCTGCTGCTCGGAGGCGTGGTCGTCAGCGCCTTCCTTGGGGCCGTCAGCACCTTGATCTTACAGCTCAGCAGCCCCGACGACGCCTTCCGCACCCTGAACCGTTTGATGGGCTCCCTGCAGGACGCCACCCTGCCTCAGTGCGCCATCTCCGGCGGCTTTCTGCTGTTCGGCGCCCTCATTTTATTTACGCAATCGCGCGCGATGAACATTTTCGCCCTCGGCGAAGAATCCGCCAAACAACTCGGCGTGGATACCGAGCGCTTCAAAAGCACGCTCATCATCACCGCATCGCTGCTCACCGCCTCCACAGTCGCCTTCGCCGGAATGATCGGCTTCGTCGGTCTGATCGTCCCCCACGCCGCCCGCCGCCTCGCCGGCACCCCCGACCATGTCCGCGTCCTCCCCCTCGCCACCGTCGCCGGCGCCATGCTCATGGTCTGGGCCGACACCCTCGCCCGAAGCGTCATGCCCGACAGCCGCGAACTCCCCGTCGGCGTCATCACCGCATTTTTAGGCGCGCCGTTCTTTATTTACTTGCTCCGAAGACACGGACGATAGTTTTCAGCAGAAGGCTCCCATGAATCCTATTAGCCGGCGCTATCAGCACAAGCGTTATCAGCACATAAGATTGATCCTCCCGTACGCCAAAGAGGTTTCACAAACTCGTGGAGAGCTTCCGTGGGCGGAACGCGCTCAGGCGGAGATGCTGATTTGTGAAAAGTATCTGGCACTCTGGAATGCCGACGACATTGTCAACAAACACTGTTCTTTCACGACGATCAATCAAGCGAAATCTTGGGTCCGATGCCGACTAGCTCAGCTGTTGTTCTACGCGAAACAAGATAAAAAAGCCGAGATCCAATTCGATTTAGCGCTCGACGAAGCTTACAAATCTCAAAGCTTTGACGCCATCCATCACGTGCTCACAACACGTGGGACGAGCTATTACCTTCGTGACAATGGTGCGAAAAATCGGGACGAACGGGACAAAGTCATCGACGCATTGAGCAGATCACTTCCTTACGCCTCTGGGTTATGGCCGCATAGTCTTATCCGAAGTCTCGATTGGCTAGCGGGAGCATGGGGCAAGGATGATGAGACAGTCCATTTGACTTATGG
>JAOQAA010000655.1 GCA_025963815.1 Capsulimonas sp. | reverse complement strand
CCGCCAAACGTGACGGGAAGCCTGCACATGGGCCATGCATTGTGCTATACAGTGCAGGATGTGCTGGGACGCTGGAAGAAGATGTCGGGATTCACGGTGCTGATCCTGCCGGGGACGGACCATGCGGGCATCGCGACGCAGAACGTGGTGGAGAAGCAGATCGCTAAGGACGGACTGACGCGCTTTGACCTGGGCCGCGAGAAGTTCGTGGAGAAGGTGTGGGAGTGGAAGGCGGAGTATGGCACGCGGATCGTGTCTCAGCTCAAGCGGCTCGGCTGCGCCTTTGACTGGCAGCGGGAGCGGTTTACGCTCGATGAGCGCTACGCCGACGCCGTGCTGGAGGCCTTCGTTCGCTTCTATGACACGGGATTGATCTACAAGGGCAATCGCCTGATCAACTGGTGCCCGCGCTGCCAGACGGTCATCTCGGACATTGAAGTGGAGGAAGAGGATCAGGCGGGGCATCTCTGGCATATCCGCTATCCCTTCGCCGATGGCTCGGGCTCGGTGGTGGTGGCGACGTCGCGGCCGGAGACGATGCTCGGCGATACGGCCGTGGCCGTGAACCCGGAGGATGAGCGCTACACGGGCCTGATCGGCAAGATGATCGCGCTGCCGCTCACGAACCGACGGATTCCGTTGATCGCGGACAGCTACGCTTCGGCGGAGTTCGGGACCGGCGCCGTGAAGGTGACGCCGGCGCACGACCCGAACGACTATGATGCCGGTAAGCGCAACAACCTGGAGCAGATCACGGTGATTGGGTTCGACGGCAACATGACCGCCCAGGCCGGCGAGCGCTACAGCACGATGGATCGCTACGAGGCGCGCAACTTGATCGTGGCGGACCTGGAAGAGCTTGGTCTGCTGGAGAAGGTGGAAGACCACCCGCACCGCGTGCCGACCTGTGAACGCTGCCATACGACGATCGAGCCGCTGCTTTCCGATCAGTGGTTTATGAAGATGGCGAACACAGAGCTGGTGGCCGGCGCGATCAACGTGGCCGAGAACGACAGCATAGAGTTCGTGCCGGATCGCTACAAGAAGATCTATCTCGACTGGATGAACGGCCTGCGCGACTGGCCGCTCTCCCGACAGCTCTGGTGGGGGCATCGTCTGCCGGTGTACTACCGCCCAGATGGGACGCATGTGGCTGCTCGCAACTGGCAGGAAGCCGTGGAGCGCGCGGGCACGGATCAACTGACACAGGAAGAGGACGTGCTTGATACCTGGTTCTCGTCGGCTCTGTGGCCCTTCGCCACGCTCGGCTGGCCTGAGAAGACACCGGATTTAGAGTATTTCTATCCGACCGACGTGCTGACGACCTCCCGCGAGATCCTTTATCTCTGGGTGGCGCGTATGATCATGACCGGCATCGAATTCATGGGCGAGAAACCATTCGATCAGGTGTACATCTTCGCCACCGTGCTGGACAAGAAGGGCCGGCGCATGTCCAAATCCGGCGGCAACGGTATTGACCCGGTGGACATGATCGACAAGTACGGCACGGACGCCCTGCGCTTCTCTCTGCTTCGCCTAGCGTCCAAGGGTCAGGACATCCGTTTCAGCGAGGATCGTATCCCGGAGGCGCGTAACTTCGCCAATAAGCTCTGGAACGCCGCCCGCTTCGTGCAGATGTACATCGGCGAGGATTACTCACCCATCGCGCCCGATGTGGACAACTATTCGCTGCCGGAACGCTGGATTCTGAGTCGGCTCCAGCACACTGCCCGCACGGTGAACGCATCGCTGGCGAGCTACGACCTGGACGACGCCTGTAACGCGCTCCATGAGTTCCTCTGGAATGAGTACTGCGACTGGTTTGTGGAGCTGTGCAAGCCTGCGCTGAACGGCGAGAACGAAGCCGCCAAGGAGCGGGCGAAGTTCGTTCTGGTGACGGTGCTGGAAAGCACACTGCGACTGCTGCATCCGGTGATGCCATTCGTGACCGAGGAAATCTGGCAGGCGATTCCCCATCAGGGCGAATCCATCTGCTCGGCCTTCTATCCGCAGCCGGATGAGGCGCTGGTGGACCTGTCCGCCGAATCCGGTATGGCGCTGCTGATCGACAGCATCACCGCTCTGCGCACCCTGCGCGCCGAGTTTACACCGGGAGGCCAAGAAAACGAAGCTGCCCGCGCCGCGATCCTTGCACGCCGCTTCACCGTGACGGCCGTTGCTGACAGCGATAGCGCACGCACGACTTTGACGGATCAGATAAGCGCGCTTACGAATCTCGCTCGTCTTGGTACGGTAACGATCGAAAGCGCCGCTCCGGAAGGGACGCGTACGGTGGCGATGGGAGTTTCCGGCGCAACGTTCTACATTCCAGCGGATGAGCTGCTCGAAGGCGTGGACCCCGTGAAGGAGTCCGCACGGCTCGCCGCCGAGATCGTGAAGCTCGAAAAAGAGCGCGGCGGCCTGGAAGGACGATTGAACAATCCACAGTTCGTAGAGCGCGCCCTGCCCGAAGTCGTAGAAAAGGCCCGCGCCGATTCCGCCGACCTCGCCCAGCGCATCGCCAAGCTCGCCGCCCGGCGGGAAATGCTGGCGGCATAATTATCAAGAGAGGCTTCGTAATCCTGCGAAGCCTCTCTTGTTGAGTGCGGAGATACCATGCGCGCTGATGAAATGCCGAAATTTATCGTGATCGATCCTCGCTCCGCCGGAAACGCCGAAGTCATTGGCGTCGGCGGCGCGCCGACAACGAGCTCGTTGATCTGGGCGTATCGTCATGGCGTCTTTCCCTGGCCTGTGGAAGGATACCCTTTACTTTGGTTCTGCCCCCCGATGCGCGCGATCCTGGACTTTGATGAATTATATGTCCCGCCTCGGTTAGCCCGACTGAAGCGCAATTCTCCTTTGACTTTCTCCATAGATCGAGCGTTTAGTCAGGTGATCCGCGCATGCCAGCTCGCGAACCGTCCCAATCAGGCGGGAACTTGGATTACGGATGAGATGTTACGAGGATATATCGCCTTCCATGAAAAAGGATATGCGCATAGTATTGAAGCTTGGGATCCGTCGGGCGCTCTCGTTGGAGGTTTGTATGGTGTTTCGGTAGATGGAGTATTCGCGGGTGAGAGCATGTTTCATTCGTCGGCGAATACTTCTAAGCTGGCCCTGCTGCATTTGATCGATCACCTACGAAGCCGAGGCCTCGATTGGATGGACATTCAGATGGTTACCCCGCATATGAAAGTACTAGGCGCTCAGGAAATCAAAAGGCGCGATTTTCTGGCCCGATTGGAAGCCACTCAGGCACGTGGATTGACACTCTTCTCTTAAGACGGGTTGACATATTTCACGATACTTGTATATACTACTATTATGTCTCTCAAAGAAGAACTCTCATTGCCGTCGTATCCGGAAACAGTCGCCAGCTGCACTTGCTTGAATTTACGCAAGGCGAGCCGGGCCATTTCGCACGTCTACGATGAAATCTTACAGCCGACGGGACTGCGCGGCACTCAGGTCAGCCTGCTGATGACCGTGGCGCGTGAAGAGACTTCCACCATGACCCAGCTTGCCGATCTCCTGGTCACGGATTTGACCACGCTTTCCCGCAATCTCAAGGTGCTGGAACGGGATGGTTTAGTAGTGGCCGAGCCGGGACGTGACCGGCGCGTTCGTGAGATCAAACTGACCGCACAAGGACGCGCGGCCTTAGAGCAGGCGCTTCCGCTATGGCGTCAGGCGCAGGCGTATATCAAGGAACATCTGGGACTTGATCAGTGGCGCGGCCTCATTTCCCATCTCGTGCAGGTGGCGGAGCTCTCGACCCCGGCGCGGGACAGAGCATCCTCGCGCTAACTTCAATCGGCCAGCTTTTTTGGCGCAAAATAGTTGTATATACATCGAAAGTGGTATTTATGGCGACCAACTCGCAGCAATCGAAACAAAACACTCCGGCGCTCAACCCCTACCGGTGGATCATTCTCATGGCGGTGCTGACCGGCGCATTCCTGGAGCTGCTCGACACGACAAGCGTCAACGTCGCTCTGCGCCAGATGGCGGGCAACCTTGGCGCGACCTCTGACGAAATCGGATGGGTCGCCACGGGGTATATCCTCTCCAATGTCATCGTGCTTCCGCTTACGGCCTGGCTTTCATCGGTGTTCGGAAGACGCGGTTATCTCACGGCGTCGATTTTGCTCTTTACACTGGCGTCGTTCTTCTGCGGCGCGTCGACAACCCTGGGACAACTGATCTTTTGGCGCATCGTGCAGGGCGCCGGCGGCGCCGCCCTTCTCTCGACGGCTCAAGCGGCCTTAAGAGAAGTCTTCCCTGCGGATCAGCAGGGAATGATCCAAGCGCTCTACATCGTCGTGATCGTGCTAGGGCCGACGGTCGGGCCAGCCTTCGGAGGATGGATCACGGACAACTATTCTTGGCCCTGGATTTTCTGGAGCAAATCTCCGCTAGGGCTTATCGCCGCCTTTCTCGTCTGGCGTTTCTTAAGCGACTCGCCGCACAAACAGCAGACCGGAGGTGTGGACTGGGCCGGGATCGGGCTTCTGACCGTGGGTCTCGGCTCTCTCCAATACGTCCTGGAAGAAGGACAGCGATATGATTGGTTCGATGACGTTTGGATTGTCCGTCTGACAATCGCCGCCGTCGTCTCTCTGATCGCTTTTGTCGTTTGGGAGTTGTGGCCGACCAACAAGCAGCCTGTCGTCAACCTGCGCGTCTTGAAGCATCGAGCGCTGACAGCGGGATGCGTTCTGCTTTTCATCGGCGGCGCGGGGATCTATGCAGGCTCATTCCTAATGCCCCTCTTCGTGCAGAGCGTTCTCGGCTTCTCACCTACCGAAGCCGGCCTGCTATTTCTGCCGGCGGGCGTCGTAACAATCATCGGTACGATCTTGGCGGGGCGGCTTCTCAACGGCGCCAATCCGCTGGTGAAGCCCCCGGTGCTGATCGCCATCGGCTTGATCGGGTTCAGCCTGTCCCAGTGGCTGCTCGGCCATCTTTCGCCGCAAAGTGGGAGACCGGACATTGAGATTGGTTTGATGCTGCGAGGAGTCGGCATGGGGTTCTTGTTTACTCCAATTACCGTGGCGTCATTGGGCAGCCTCAAAGGCGCGGAGATCGCGCAAGGCGCTGGCCTGACGAACCTATTCCGGCAGCTCGGCGGAAGCTTCGGAATCGCGATCATCAACACCTACGTGACCAGCCACACGGCCGCCCACCGCGCGGACCTGGTCGGCTTTCTGTCACCGGGCAACACCGTCATGCTCGACCGCCTTGGGGCCATTGCTCACCGCCTGGTTGGCCAGGGAATGAGCGTCCCCGCAGCACAGCAAGGCGCTTGGGGGATCGTCGAACGTGTTGTGGAGCGGCAATCGGCGACCATGGCCTACGACGACGCCTTTCTCCTGCTCGCGGCCGCGTTCGCCTTTTCGCTGCCCGCCCTGCTGCTCTTCCGCAAGGGAAAAAGTCAGGCGGCCTCTGCCGCCCCTATCGACGCGGGGCATTAAATCGTCAAAAAAGTAAATGCGC
>JAOQAA010000646.1 GCA_025963815.1 Capsulimonas sp. | reverse complement strand
GCGGCTTCGCCGTCGTCGCCGATGAAGTGCGCAAGCTCGCCGAGCGCTCCGGCGCGGCGACCCGCGAGATCGGTGCTCTGATCGGTGAAGTGCAGACCCGCACACAGGAAGCGATCGCGTCGATGGACGCTGGTCGCAAGGATGTGGAGAACGGCGCCTCGCAAGCCGAGCAGGCGGGCGCGGCGCTGAGCGAGATCCAGAAAGTCGTCGAATCGGTGACGTCGCGCGCCCAGCAGATCCGCGAGGCGGCTTCGCAGATGCGCGGCGCCACCACGGAAGTCTCTCAGGCGCTCGCCGCTGTCGCATCGGCCGTCGATCAAAACAGCGCGGCAGCCGAGGAGATGTCGGCGTCCGCTGAGGAAGTCTCCGCATCCATCCAAACCGTCACCTCGACGACAGAGCAGCAGAGCAGCGCGGTCGAAGACCTCGTCACGGCCTCCGGTGAACTGGCGCGCATCGCGGAAGCGCTTCAGAATGGCGTCTCTCGCTTCACCCTCGACGCCGAACCTGAGCAGCTCGCCGTCGTTACATCCGGCCGGCCGAAGCTGCGTATTGCATAGTTTCGCAGCCACATTCGAAATCAGGCCCTGCGTGTGTAAGACGCGCAGGGCCTTTTGCCTGAATTTTTTGATTCACACTGAAAAACTGAGCGTGGAACGCCGAAAATAAGAATAGTCCATGCTTGCGCTGCAAACAAGGACGATTCTAAAGCGTCTTCCATGCAGGCACTTATGTCGCGAATTCAAAAAATATCGGGCCGCATTCGTCGTTTGACCGAGGCCCCGAAATCATCGGCGTGGTTTATTTTCGCCGTTACGGCCGTGACCCTATGCATCATGACTGAATACGAGCAGATCAAAGAGCTCGTGGCGCCGGGACTGTCAAAGTGGCAGTCGCATATCGTGACGATCCTTTTCAGCGCCCTTGTGGCCGCCATCTCTACGGTGGCCGCGCAGCGGCGTTACTGGGCGCTGCATGGCCAGTATGAGCGTATCTCCTCAAATGCCCCGGGCATGGTCTATCGCTTCACGCTCCACCAGGACGGAACTCCGGAGTTTGAGTTTGTGAGCGAGGGCTGCCAGGGCCTGTATGAAATGTCGCCCGATGAAGTTCGCGGCGATGCAATGCGGATCATCAATCTCATCCACCCCGAAGACCGTCCATCGTTCGATCAGACGGTTGGGGAATCCGCGCGGACTCTGGACCTATGGAAGTGGGAAGGCCGCTTTTGTTTGCCCAGCGGCGTCGAACGCTGGATCCAGGGCGTGTCGCGCCCGGAGCGCCGCTCGGACGGAGCCACGGTGTGGGATGGGGTGCTCGTTGATATTACCGACCGCAAAGCCGCGCAGATTGGTCTACAGCGGGCTCACGAAGAATTGGAGCTGCGCATTGAAGCGCGCACATGTGAGCTGGTGGAGACTCGGGACTTTCTGCGGAGCGTGATCGACGCCGCGCCAAGCATGATCTTTATCAAGGATGACGCGGATCGCTTTGTGATGGTGAACCAGGCGTTCGCCGACTTCTTTGGAGTGTCGTCGGAAGACATGACCAGTCTCAATCAGGTCGACCCGGGCGGGGAACGCGAACGTTCCGCCGACTTCGACGCCCCGGGCGCGTATGTGCTTCAGGATCAGCGGGCGAAATTCGTCGCCGAAGAACAGATCCGGGACCGCGCGGGGGCGCCGCGCTGGTTCCAGACGGAGCAGCGTCCGCTGATCCACGCCGACGGGACGTGCAGTCAAATACTTGGGGTCTCCACGGAAGTCACCGAACGTAAAAGATCGGAAGCCGAGATCTGGCGATTGAATGACGAGCTGGAGCTTAACCTTGCGGAAATGCACGCCGCGTACGATGCGACGATTGAGGCTTGGGCCGGTTTCCTGGACCTTCGCGACAAAGAAACCGAAGGGCACAGCCGCCGGGTCACCGAGATGACGCTGCGCCTTGCGATCAAATTTGGCCTCAGCAATGACGAGCTTGTCCAAATCCGTCGCGGCGCCCTGCTGCACGACATTGGTAAAATGGGCGTTCCGGACGCCATTTTACTGAAGCCTGGCGCGCTGGACGCCCAGGAATGGGAGATCATGCGCCGGCACACCGCGTATGCCCACGATCTGCTGGAGACGATCTCGTTTTTAGCTCCGGCCATGGACATTCCCTACTGCCATCATGAGCGCTGGGATGGCGGTGGTTACCCGCGCGGCCTTGCGGAAACAGACATCCCCTTCGCGGCGCGCCTCTTCGCCGTCGTGGACGTGTGGGACGCCCTCGGCTCGGATCGTCCTTATCGGCCCGCATGGACCCCTGAGCGCGTGGCGGAGCATATCCGAGCCGGCTCCGGGACCCACTTCGACCCACAAGTCGTCACTGCATTTCTTGAGATGATCGCACCGGAAGAAGAGATCCAGTACGCCCTCGCCGCATAAACGATAAATTGAAATCACAATAGCCCTCCGCATATTAACCCATGCGGAGGGCTATGTTGATGTTCGCCGCCTGTGAATTTATTGTCTGGACGAACCTAGGACGTAGGGAAAGGCCTTGCCGCCGTTGATCGACACATACACCACTTTTGTGCTGGGGGTGGCGGTGATGAACGCGACCGCGATCGTTTCGGGGCTGCCGGAAACGGGCTTGGCCGAAACCGTCACCGACCCCGAATAAGGCAGGAAGGCGCCGTTCGCGGTGTAGGAGATCGCCACATTGGAGATCGCCGCGGCATACTGGTCGCCGGATGTTTTGTGGATCTGTAAATTCGCGCTGCTGAGCGTCAGCGTCTGCGAGCCGTACATGGCGGACTGCGCCCCGGCGATCGTCCCGAAGCCGCCGATCGTCAAATTCGTGCTCGTGCTGAAAGACACAACGCCGCCGCTGAAGGTAAGAGACGTGAGCTGAACGCTTCCCGTCACTGCGCTGCCGTTGACGGCGTAGCCGCTGAAGGTGACGGAACCCGTTTTTCCCGTCTTGTCGATCGTGATGATGACCGCCCCCGACCGGGTGACGCCGCCTGGTCCCGTAATCCCCGTTCCGTAGTCCACCGTCACGGTCGTCGAAGCCGTCGTTCTGCTGACGGTGATCGTGGGATGTGTGGCGGAGCCGCGCCAGATCCCTGAAGTATTCGGTGCGCCGATCAGCTCCCCGAGAGTCGAGAGCGTCGCGGCGCTATAATTCACGACTGTCGCCGCGTCGGACACGGCCTTGCGTTCGGAAAGGGAAGGCGCGCTCCCGGTGGCGCTCGTTCCCGTCGCCGCTGCGCTGGGAGAGCCGCCTCCTGATCCCGCCAGCAGCAATCCAACCGTGACGGCCGCCGCCAGTATCCCGTTCCGTCTTATGATTTGTCTCTTCATCCAATTTCTCCTCTTCATCGCACTTCTTGCGCTGATCTGATCATACACTCGATACGCGTGAGGAACTGTCTGCAAAAGGCAAAGTTTTGTCGGCTTCGCCACTGACAAAACTTTACATTGGCGCCGGGGTTCTGTCCAAGAGTTACTGGTACAATGGAGGGAAGACGAACGGCGTTAGAGAGGCGGAATCGGGAATGCAGCGCGTGCTGGTGATCGACGACGATGTGGAGCTTTGCGAACTCGTCTCCGAGTACTTGCTGCCCGAAGGCTTTTTGCTGGAAGCGGTCCACGACGGTGTCCAGGGCGTCGCCCGCGCGCTGAGCGGCGAGCACGACTTCGTGGTTTTGGATGTGATGCTGCCTGGCCTCGGGGGATTTGAGATCCTGCGGCGCATTCGCGCCGTTTCTGTGATCCCCGTGATTATGCTCACCGCGCGCGGTGATGAGATCGACCGAATCATGGGGCTGGAGATCGGCGCCGATGATTATCTTCCCAAGCCCTTTAATCCTCGGGAGCTGGTCGCTCGGACACGCGCGATCCAGCGGCGCGTCCAGGCTTTGCCTGCCGGGGAAGTGAGTCAGCGTCCGCTGCTCGCTGTGGATGACGTGGAGATGGATGTTCAGTCGATGACCGTCCGCCGTTTTGGCGCTGCGGTCGACCTGACGTCCGTGGAGTTTGGCGTGCTGGAGATCCTTCTGCAATCGGCCGGGTCCGTCGTGACGCGCGAGCATCTTGTCCGAAAAGCGCTGGGACGCCGCCTGCTGCCCTACGACCGGAGCTTCGACAT
>JAOQAA010000625.1 GCA_025963815.1 Capsulimonas sp. | reverse complement strand
CCCTGCCCAGGTGATCGTGGCCCGCTATACCGCCGACCATCCGGGAGCGTATACCGGAACCCTTTCGCTGCTGGGAGCGCATGAAGAGAAGACCGCCGTGTCCGACACCCACCGGATGACGTTCTCGGGAAAGCTGTCCAATGGGATCGCTTACGAAGCGCAGGCGCAGATCATTATCGACGGCGGGACGCCCAAAATCGACGGCTCGACCATCACTCTCGATCGCAGCGATAGCGTCACCGTGATTCTGGGGGCCGCGACGAGCTATGTCCTGGACAGTGCCCGAAACTACCTGGGGAGTGATCCTCATCCAGCCGTTACTCAGTACGTTGACACCGCATCGCGGTCGCCTTACGACACGCTGAGGCGTCAGCACATCGCCGATTATGAGGCCCTGTTCCATCGGGTGAACCTCAATCTGGGCCGGACCTCCTCGGATCGGCGCGCTCTTCCGACCGATGCGCGGAAGATTCTGGCGGGACAGGGCGACGACCCGGAACTGGAGCAATTGCTCTACCAGTATGGGCGCTACCTGCTCGTCTCCTGCTCTCGGCCCGGCAGCCTGCCCTCCAACCTCCAGGGAATTTGGAACGACAGCAATACGCCGCCGTGGTCCAGCGACTACCACACCGACCTGAATATTCAGATGGACTATTGGCCGGTTGAAGCCGCCAATCTCTCTGAATGCGCGATGCCTTTGTTCGACCTCATCGACAGCCAGATTCCCTCCTGGCGGCAACTGACGCAAGCCGATCCGGAGTACAAGCTGGCCTCGGGAGCGCAGCCGACGCTTGGGTGGGACACGCGCGCGTCGTTCAACATCACCGGGGGAATGGGATGGCTATGGATCAAAACCAGCAACGCCTGGCTGCTGCAGAGCTACTGGGAGCACTATGCGTTCACCGGAGATAAAAACTTCCTGAGGACGCGCGCGTACCCGCTGATGAAGGAGATCTGTCAGTTCTGGGATGCGGAGATGAAGACGCTTCCCGACGGCCGGCTGGTCGTCCCGAACGGCTGGTCGCCGGAACACGGCTCGTTCGAGGACGGCGTCAGCTTCAACCAGGAGCTGGTCTGGGACCTCTTTACCAACTATATCGCGGCCAGCAAAGCATTGGATATCGACCCCGAGTATCGCGCCCGAATTGTCTCACTGCGCGATAAACTCCTCACGCCCAAGATCGGCCACTGGGGCCAATTGCAGGAATGGGTGGAGGACAAAGATGATCCCAACGACCATCACCGGCATACGTCGCATCTGATCGGGGTCTATCCGGGGCATGAATTCAGCGTGCAGGACACGCCCGCGATGATGGACGCCGCGAAGGTCTCGCTGCTCCATCGCGGCAACATCGGCGACGTGACGGAGTGGGTTTATCCGTGGCGCGCCGCGCAGTTCGCCCGAATGCGCGACGGCGACAGCGCCGACCGCCAGCTAACGCAATTCTTCGCCGCGCGAAACTCCTGTGTGAACCTGTTCGGCTTGCTGGGAGACGTCACTCCCCCCGTCATGCAAATCGACGGTAACTTCGGTATCACGGCCGCAATGTCCGAGATGCTCCTGCAAAGCCAGCACGACGGGATCGATCTGCTGCCGGCTCTTCCCTCATCCTGGCGAGCCGGCTCCATCACCGGCCTGCGCGCCCGCGGCGGGTTCGTTATTGACGAATCCTGGCGCAACGGCGTATTGAAAAGTGTCACCGTACATAGCGCCGCAGGCGCGGCGGCCACCCTTCGCTACAAAATGAAGTCCGTTGAGCTCGTCCTCAAACCTGGCCAAACCATCCGACTCGACGAAAGTCTGAAGCGTTTGTGAATCCGCGCAATCGGACGTCCTATGGAGCTTCTTTCGGCTTGGCGCGCCGCTGCTTCAGCATCCAATCGTACAGCTCCTGCGATTCGTACGCCTTCGCCCAGGCGTTGTGGGTAGCGTTCGGGTAGACGGTGAACTGAACGTCCCCGCCGGCTTTTCGCATGGCGTCAACCATCGCCTGCGCCCCCTCGACCGGGACCAGCGAATCTCCGGCGGAATGGAAGTCCCATGTGGGAATGTGCGCGATGGGGCCGACCAATCTTGGATCTCCGTCCGTCGCCATCGGCGCGAGGGCCGCAAACAGGTCGGGGTAGTATTCGGCCGTCGTCCAGGTGGCGTTGCCGCCCATGGAAAGTCCGGTCACGTAAATACGATCCGGGTCAACCCGATACTTGGCCGACACGGTATCCAGAAGATCCTTCACCTGGGCCGGGTTCCACCCCTCATCCTCCGGGCATTGCGGCGCGATCACAAGGAACGGAAATTTCCGGCCGCCATCGGCCAGCATCGGGGGACCATGGCGTTTGACAAGGTCGAGATCGGTTCCCCGCTCGCCCGCCCCATGCAGGAAGAGGAGCAGCGGCCAGCGAGACGCGTCCTTGTCATATCCGTCCGGCGTCCATGCAAGATACGGATACGGAACGGCGTCGCCCGTCCGTTTTTTCAGACCGTACGCCCAGACATCGGACGCCGTCCAGAGGTCGCGGAGCGGCGACGGCGACTTCGTCTCATAAAGCTGCGCGTAGAGCGCCGCAAATCCCGGGCGGTTTTGAAACGCATCGGAGACGGCCCGGGACAACTGCTCGTCGATGTCCGTAGCATAGGAACGGGTAATCAGCTCCTCGATCCCGAGAAGCTTGGGAATCTTAGGGGAGTATGAAAGATGCTCATTCGCCCAGTCGATCTCGCTAGGTTGACGGAAGAAGATCAGAAAGCGTTTCGCAGCCACTCCTTCTTTTCCCACGATTTCCACACGCGCGCCGTATCGTCCGGGCTTGGTCGCCTGGATCACCCGCCGGTAATCATTGTCATACCAGGTCGTGCGCAGAGTATATGGGCCGATCGCGTCCTCCATGACCCGAGGCTGATCGTAGTCGATTTCGGGAAACCACTCGCCCGAAAACGTAAACGTGGATTTCATGAGAAGCTGCTGGGCCACATTCCGGCGCGCCGCCTTCAAATCCGGCATCAGCATTACGCCCTGGGGGACGCCTTCGAGGACGATCGTCAGCGGGCCATAGCTCTTCGTCCCGGGAGCGGGACAGGGGAGGCGCAGTTTCGCGGCTGCTTGATCTCCCTGTCGGCCGAGAACCATGGTGGCGACGGTTTTGGGTCCGTCCTTGATCGCGATGGGCTTTCCGGCCAGCGCGGCGGGCGCCGTCAATGCGAAGTCCGTCCACCGAAAGGCGCTATAAACGGCAATTCCAGCCGCCCTGATCGGAGGGCTTGGCAGGACCGAGAGCCGAACCGTCTGCATTTTTTCCGCCTCGAT
>JAOQAA010000606.1 GCA_025963815.1 Capsulimonas sp. | reverse complement strand
TGAGTAAATCCCGCAAAGTATCGGAGACCTCATACGTATGGAGAACCGTCAGATTGCTGGCTCGCTCCCGTTGACTGGAGCCTACGGTCGCAAGTACGGCCATCGCCAAAAGGCAAATGATCGCGATCATGGCGAGAGTGGGTGCGATCCACGTCCGTCGACGCGGGCGGGTAGCCATGCTGGTAACTTTCTGCCTCAGGGGCAGGGGTAATATTACAAAGAGTGACCGAGAGACAAGAGTTTAGAGCCGAGATGGCGTCATGGCCGGCGGAATGGATGAGGAAGACTGAAGCCTAATCAGGCTGGATGACGGGGTCTGAAGAACTATCCCATGGTTACGGTCAAATTTCACAGGTTATTTTGTGAGATCTGAAATCCATATGCGCTGACGAGCAAAATATTATATCGTCAAATCAGGTATTGCTTAAGATCGCGCTCTGCTTCTTCCCGTAACAGTCCTACTGTGACTGCAATACCTGATTGCCGTAGAATCGCGATCCCTTTGCCGTGATTGCGCTGATCGGGATCGATCAGCGCTACATAAACGGCGGAGACGTCACGCGCCGCAAGAGCCATGGCGCACGAGGGCGTGCGCCCTTGAAACGAACATGGCTCCAGCGTTACGTAGGCCGTGACGTCCGTGAGCGGACCCGAAACCTGGCTCAGCGCCATGGCCTCAGCGTGATGGCTCCCGGGAGGATTTGTAAATCCACGGGCAATGACCGTGTTATCTTTGACGAAAACACATCCCGCCGGGGGATTTGGCAGGCAATCAGGAAGCGCCTTGCGGCCTTCCGCCAAGGCTTCACGCATAAAATGTTCCGGCAATCTTGGATACCCTTTGTTTACGTCGCGCCCTGAATATCCTCACGCCCCCGCATTAACGCCGCCAATTCAGCGTGGCCGCCGTGCTCGGCCCAGTCGGCGGGAACGCCGTTCCACTGCGTATCCCGTCCATTCATGTGGGCGCCGTTTTCCATCAGCAGCGTCACGATTCTCGTGTTGCCGCGCCAGGCCGCGTTGTGGAGCGCGGAGGACTGGCCGCCCGGCGACGCGTTGACGTCGCCCTTCGCGCCTCGCCCAACCAAGTACCGAACAGCCTCTTCTTCATTCTGCACGCAGGCGTAGACAAGCGCTTCTTCCAGGGACTGGGATGTGGGATTGTCGCCCAGCAGCCCAGGCAGGATATCAAGCCGTCCAAGCGCGGCGGCGTGGCGGGCGTCCATGCGGGAGCCGCTGCGGACGAGCGTCTCCGCCGTCGCGCGCCCGCCGTTCCAGAGGGGCTGAGAGAGCAGATCCGGGTCGCGCAGGACGTGGTCGGATGCTCCGGCCGCGACGAGAAGATTGATGAGAGGAACGGCGACTCCGGCTTCGGACGCCTGCCGGCTTGTGATCAAGAGATCGATTGTGGTGGAGGTGTTCGCGACGGCGTTCGGGTCGGCTCCGCGCGCAAGCAGTTCTCGCGCAATGTCCATAACGTTCGGCGGGATGGGGCCGCGAATAGGATTGCCCGCGATGTGATGGAGAAGCGTGGCGTCGCCGAAGTAGCCCCGCCCATATTCGCCGCGATGACAATGATAGCGAATGAGGGCAGGGCATTTGTCCAGTAGGGTTGTTAGAGCGCGCATGTCGCCGGCGTCAAGAGCGCGCACCGTCTGAAGGAACAACAGGTGTTCCTTGAGCTTGGCCCAGCTCCCGTACTCCAGTTCGCGGGCGAGCGTCAACTGGGCGTCGGCGAGCTGTATGCGCGGCGATAAGGCGAGACGTTCGCCTTCGGGATGGTGAGTTCGCAGCCGCGCGATCGCTTCGGGCAAGGCGGCGCGGACCTGCCTCAGCAAATCCCTTGCCTGCGTCTTGTACTGATCGAGATCGATGCCTTGAGATGTGGTCATGACGGACTCCTTCCATGGCGCCAAGGCGCCGGCCTGTCGTCCGCTAAGATCAGGCAGAAAAGAGTGTCGGTGAGGTCGAAAAACGACGATGGGTTGAGCACGGCTCTTTCCGCGGACACGGACGCGATCCCCTCGCGTGAGCCTTATAATACCTGATAGCGCCAAAGTTTCACGCATAAAATGTTCCGTCGTGAATGTCATGATCTGGAGAAATGAGCGATGCCCATGGTGGCGGCTGCGTTTGGGGACGCGCAATCGCATAGATGTGGCAGACTTTACCATCGTACTCAGCCTGGTCCACATGGCTCATTCCATTTTTCTCGGCAACCCGAATGGACGTGATGTTGTCTGGATCGATGATCGAGATTAACCGGGGAACATCCAAGTGATCGAAGCCCCATTTGCAGACGGCCGTGGCGGCCTCCGCAGCGAACCCTTGACCCCAGTAGGACTTATCCAATCGGTACGCCACTTCAATTTCATCGCTGTCGTCGACTCGTTGCGGGATCAATCCACAAAGTCCAATCAAGCAATTGTCCGCTTTATGGATGACGGCCCAGAAGCTGCGCCCTCGCTGCTCTTGAAGTGTTCGGTACCAAGCAATCGCGCGGGCCGCCGTTTCGCGGGAGCGCGGGCCGGACGCGAAGTACTTCATGACGTCCGGGTCGGCCTCGATCGCCGCGAAGGCGTCCAGATCCTCGAGTTCAAAGACCCGCAGTGATAAACGTTCCGTCTCTAATATCTGCAAAGCAACCTCTGTCTTATGAACCCCATACCCTAGGCTACTATGGTCTTGGGATTATCAGGGATTAATATGATTACGCCGCCGAAGAATCATCGCTGAACATGGCCGCATTCCGCAGCGTTCGTAGAATGGCTGGACGTCTGGATCGCAAACGAGATCGATGGAGTGGAGATGATTTAGCTCGTCAAGCATCCGCGCGACAAGCTGCCTTCCGATCCCACGATTTTGGTATGCCGGCAGCACCTCCAATGAAGAGATGTAGCCGAACAAGACACCGTCCATGAGAGCGGTAATATAGCCGACGACTGCATTCTCGTCTTCGTCAATCGCCAGCACTCGATTGTCGCTTTCATGGAGTAGTCGAAGAAGAGTTTCCGGAGAGGGCGGGTTCGGCCATCCGACGAAAAAGCCTGTTAACTGATTTGCCGAAATTGCCGCTGCGTCACTTGCATATACGATTTCGCTCACATATCCTCCGAACCTAACAAAGAAATTGATTTGTCAATTCTGTCGGATGTGAACATAAGGCGTCCGCCCCAGCCTCGGTCAGTTCCTCGGGACTGCCGTAACCATAGGTCACTCCCACGGAGTAGACGCCATTTGCTACGGCTCCTTCAATATCGTGGTGGCGATCACCGATCATTGCCGTCTCCGAAGCAGACAATCGCCAATCCTTAAGAACCGATGCGATCAACTCCGCCTTTGGCGTGTTCTGGCGCTCCAACTCACTTCCATAGAAACCGGAAAAGTAGCTGTGGAGACCACAATGCTCCATGATCGGAATCGCAAACTTCAGCGGCTACGCGGTCGCGACAAACAATTGACATCCCGCCGCCCGAAGATCGATCAACGCATCGACCACGCCTGAATACGCGACATTTTCGCCTATCCCCTCCGCCCCTATGCGCTGGCGATAGAAGCCAACCGCCTGTTCGATGAGATCAGCATCGGTGGTTTCAAGAAGGCTTGTGAAAGTTCCATGGATCGGCGGCCCGATATATTGGTAAAGCTGTTCCGACGGAGGCGCGCTCTTACCAAGGCGAGACAGTGCGAAGCCTATGCAATTGGCGAAACTCTCACGTGGATCGGTCAGTGTGCCATCCAGATCAAAGATAAGATTCCGGAACACAGCATGAGAGTTGGTCATATTCAGCTTAACCGCTTTCTAGGAAAACGTGACGGCCATGGCGGGACTTGAACCCGCGACCTCTGCGCCGCCGCAGACGGAGCCACCGCCTGCGACTCCGCGCGATGGCGAGGCGCGCTTATACAGTGCTCTCTCTTCTGAGCTACATGACCGCCGCCAGAATTATACCAGCGATGAGTCTGCTTAGGACTTGATCGCTGATGAAGGCCGGGAATGAATCGAGCATCCAATAACGAACCAATCAAAAGGAACGACTTGGAGTTTAACAACGATTGATCACAAAATCACTGGTAATGGAAGCAGTGGCCGAAGTCGGCTTGAGCGCATATACGGCGGAGATCGAGGCGCAGATCCTGCCATCCATCCGAATCGCGTATCCCGAGATTGCCGCCGATGCATCCGGATTAGGACAATCACGCATCGGCGGTCTACCCGACCTGCCTGCCGACATAAAATGGCCCACCGCATCTGGCTACAATCAATCTCATATTGATCGAGCGGATCCGCTGCTCTTCCTGGCGCAGATCAATTTAGCGGACATCGCGGAATACGATCCTGACAGTCTGCTCCCACATTCCGGCCTCCTCTTGTTCTTCGCGGCGAACTGGGTGAACGTTGTTTCCGAATACCGTTTGTCCGATGGGCTGTGGAAGGTCATTTACGTCGAGGACATTACGACGCTGAAACCCGCATTCGCGCCGGAACTCCCCGAAGGGCTTCTGGAAGACGAAGACTATTCCCAGAAGGCGCCCAAAGGCCATATGTTCCGTCCATCAGCGATCGAATTCTCCGTAGAGATGACGATCCCGCAGGCGTTTGAGCATCCTGCCGTCCAGCTTATTCGATCAACAGACGAGGGAGACGAGGCATTCTGGAATCTGAAAGAATTGCTTTATCCAGGAAGAGAAGACGATATTCCAAGCAGCCACCCGCCTATTCATCGGATGCTGGGACACTCGCAGCTGGATCAAGTCTGTTTCTTGCGGTGGGATTTAATTCTTCTCTTACAGCTTGGATCGGAAATCCGAATCCCAAAGCCTTCCGACGCCACAAATATCTATTGGGAGTTCGGTGGAACTGGGTGCTTCTTCATTCGCCCGGATGATTTGCGAGCGCGTAACTTCTCAGAAGCCGAGCTAATTTACGAAGCGGATTGAACTAAACGCAGGGAGAGTTCCATCACTTCAAAGAACCTGAGCTGTGCACAGGTTATGCGGACAATTGACCCATAAGCGCCGGCATATCGAGCAGCATGCGGCTTTCAGCAAATAGCCCATCGCGCACAACATCGATCACGACGCCCCAAACATTGATCGCTTTTCCCGTGGCCGGCATGCCCATGAAATTGCCGCTGTTCGTCCCTGTCAGAGTAAACCGAGTGACCACGGTGTCTCCCTCGGCGACCTGCTCGTCGACAGTCCAGTTCATGTCGGGAAACGCAGAAATCAAGCCGGCGACCGCGTCCCGCAATCCGGCGCGGCCAGGTCCCTGCCCGGGAAACGGAATACGCTCGATAAAGTCCTCGGCGACAATTTCCTCCATGGCGTCCAGGTTCTTAGCGTTCAAGACTTCGTCCATGAAGCGGTTAATGACTTGCTTGTTTTCTAGAGACGACATGTGTTTGATTTTCCCTTGAATGCTTCCGTGAAGTGGAGAACCATCGTGTTATCCATAATACCTCCCTTTGCTGATCGTTGGTTCGCTCGGGCAGCACTATCATACCTGAGAAGATCTGTTGGCTAAATACGCCAGCGCCTGATCCATCGAGACCTGCCAAATGCAGAAGGCGCTGTAAGGCTGGAAGCCCAGTGATAAGTTGATGGCGAGCATCGCTGTGTTGGAATCCGCCATTCCGGTACGAAGAAAATGGGCTTCTGGGCGTTCGCGTAAGATCCGGTCCAGCATTGTCAGTTTGAGACGTCGTCCGAGGCCATGACCCTGGAACTGGGGCAAGACCGCCGTTATCTTTTGCGTCACGATTTCGGGACGGCTGAGGCGCCACAAGACTTCCGACAGGCCGGCAAAGCGTCCGGTCGCCGTTTCCTGCACGTACAAGGACCAGCGCTGCGTTCCCAAGGCGGCGTGCGTGCGTTCGATTTTCCGCAGTTCCTCGGAAGTGGTATGCACGTCTTCCACAGCGAGGTCTCCATGCGGCTCGGTATTCATGATGTCCTGCAACTGCGCGATTTCCGCAATCTGATCTTCCGGATATGGCCCATCCCAAAAGCCCAATGTGAAGGTATTTGATGCGTGTTTAACGCCAGACAATTGATTGGCGTCTATGTTTGCGAGACGCAGCTGATAGTCGCGCGCCTCCAAACCTCGCTGCGCGCCTATTCGCTCCAGAAACGCCACGCTTCCCGGAACATTCTCGAAGACCTTCATGTTGATCCATCGATGTCCCACGCCTTGTGAAGTCTCCACGGCTTGCCGAAACATCTCGCGCCCCATCCCGCGTCGTCGATGATCGGGATGAACGTCGACATTGACCCGCGCAATATGCGTATTTTCTCCAGAAGTCTCAAACGCGAGGGAGGCATACGCCACGACATCGCCTTGAGAATCCACAGCCAACCATGCCTTCAAGACATTGGTATCGGAAACGTTTTGGAATCTGTCGATGCGCGCTTGGAGAGAAGTCGGCGGGTCGTCGGGCAAATATTCCGCTTGGATGAGATTGAGGAAATGGTTGATGTCCTCGTACTCACGATTGCTCGCGTTCACGCAATCGAAGGGAAGGATGGTAATGGGATGTTTGTTCATATAACGCAAGCCTCGCAGCGCACACGATCTACGTCTCGGATAAAAGCTCAGATGATATTGCTAAAGAGATTCTGATTTGCGTTGTCTGACGATTTCCGGGATTGAGTTGATCGCGAGAGGGCAGAGGCGCTCAAGCCGCAGGCTATTCCCAAAGCCTGCTGACTCCGTAGCTATCGAAAATTGTATCGGCGCTCAGCAAGGTTTCGCCCATTGTCAAAGCGGTCGCGGCGATAATACGGTCGAATGGGTCTTTGTGATGGCTTGGCATTGAAGTCACCTGATGGATGGCTTGGATGGTAATCGGGAGGATTTCAATATCGAGATCATGGGCCTGCTGCTCCAGCCCAAGGATATTTGTATTCAGCGGCAGCTTTCCGATGCTGTTTTTGATGCCGATCTCCCAAAACGAAGCAATGCTGATTCGGATGTCGTTATCGGGATTTTGGATCAGTGCATGAATACGAGAGGGAAGCAGATCGTCCTCTGTTCCAAACCACAAGAATGTGTGAGTATCGATCAAATACTTCATGCCATGTACTCCGCAAACACGTCGTCAATCGGTGTTGCAAGCAGTTCATTGACATCGTTCCCTTTGAATAAGTGACGCATGGAGCCCGACTGACGGGGCTTGCGCTGGCGTGTCAGTCGGCGATACTCTTCGGGGCTAAGAACCACGGCGATTGGCTTTCCAGCGCTTTCGACCGTGACAGGCTCGCGAGAGGCTGTATCCCAGAGCTGACCGATATTGTTGCGCGCTTCCGTGGCATTGATAGTGACCATGCGAAATCCTCCATTCTCATTTTACCACTTTGTACAAAACTTTGGCTGCACATGAAGCTTAGACAGCTATGCTTACCAGATGTTGACGCCGAAGCGTCCAAGCAGTGCGACGAGCTTATTGAGCGGCAGGCCGACGACATTGAAGTAGTCGCCGTTGATTTTGGGGATGAAGGCGAGGGCTTTGCTCTGGATGCCGTAGGCGCCGGCTTTGTCGAGGGGTTCGCCGGTGGCGACGTAGGCGTTGATGGTTTCGGTGGGAATGGGGTCGAAGGTGACGTCGGTGATGGCGTAGTCGGTGAGGGGGGCGCCAGGGACGCCGTTGGTGACGGGGAGGATGCAGATGCCGGTGTAGACCTGGTGGGTTTGGCCGGAGAGTTCGGAGAGCATGCGGCGGGCGTCGGCGGGGTCTTTGGGTTTGTTGAAGTATTCGCCGCGCAGGGTGACGGTGGTGTCGGCGCCGATGACGAGGGCGTCGCCCTGAGTTTGGGCGGCGACGGCGGCGGCTTTGCCGATGGCGAGCTGCATGACCCAATCTTGGGGCGTGAGGGAATCGCGGTCGAGGCTGTCTTCGTCGTAGTCGCTGCCGATGACGTCGAAGGTCAGGCCAAGCACGCCGAGGAGTTCACGTCGGCGGGGCGAGGTCGATGCCAGGATGATCCGGGGAGCGCTCATGCGCGTTGATTTCCTCCGTGGAAGAGTTTCATCAGGACGGCGGGCAGGGTGACTTTCGGTTCGGTGCGGGCTTTCACGCGGGCGATGTTGCTCTTGTGCTTTACGAGAACGTAGAGGGATACCAGGACGCCGAAGACCGCGTAGGGCATCGTGTACCCGTTGAATATCCAGATGAGCACGCAGGCAATGGGAACAGCGATGATACTGGAGATGGAGATATAGCGTGTGACGGCGAGCACCAATCCCCAGAAGAGGAAGCCAATTAGGGCGGCCAAGGGGTTGAAGCCGAGGGCGACGCCGACGGAGGTGGCGACTCCTTTGCCGCCTTTAAATTTCAGAAATGGGCTGGCGTTATGGCCCGTAATCGCGGCGAGGCCGACGAACATGATGAACCAGGGGGAAACTCCGGGAAGATGGTGGGCGGCAAGCACCGGGATGAAACCCTTCATGACATCCGCCGCGAAGACGATGGAGCCGCAGACTGGGCCGAGCGTGCGCCAGACGTTAGTTGCGCCGATATTGCCGCTGCCGTACTCGCGGATGTCGATCCCCTTGACCATCTTGCCGGTGATCAGGCCGATGGGGATCGATCCGCACAGATAGGCGAGCAGCAGAAGCAGCAGATAGACGGGGTTCACTTGGCGTTGACCGGCATTTCCAGGGCGAATTTCGAGACTTTGACGTGGTTCGGGATCTCGATCGGATACTTACCATCGAAGCAGGCGCGGCAGAACTTATCTTTGTGGATGCCGATGGCGCGTGTCAGGCCGTCCAGGCTCATGAAGCCCAGGCTCGTCGCGCCGATTAACTGGCGGATCTGCTCCACACTGTGTCGATATGCGACTAAATCTTCCTGGTTCGCCATGTCGATCCCATAGAAGCAGGGGAACTGCACGGGCGGCGCGGTGATACGGACATGCACCTCGGCGGCGCCGGCGTCGAACAAACGCTTGACGATCTGGCCGGTGGTGGTGCCGCGGACGATGCTGTCGTCCACCATCACGACTCGTTTGCCGGCGAGCGCTTCCTTGATCGGCATCAGCTTCATCCGGACACCGGCCTCGCGCATACGCTGGTCGGGCTGGATGAATGTCCGACCGATATAACGGTTTTTAACGACGCCTTCGCCGTACGGAATGCCGCTCGCTTCCGCGAAGCCGATCGCGGCGGGCGTGGCGCCGTCGGGAATGGGCATGACCATGTGCGCGCCGGGGCACGGATGCTCCTTCGCCAGCTCATGGCCCATGCGGCGGCGGGCGTCGTGCAGGCCGCGCCCGTACATCGTGCTGTCCGGGCGTGCAAAGTAGATAAACTCCAGCAGACAGGTTGCGTGGCGCTCCTTGGGGACCGCCTGGCGTTCGCGGAAGCCGTTCTTATCGATGATAACCATCTCGCCCGGCTCGATCTCGCGAACGTACTGAGCGCCAATCGTATTGAGGGCGCAGGTCTCGGAGGCGACGACGTAGTGCTTGTTGTCGAGCAGTCCCAGGCAGAGCGGGCGCACGCCGTAGGGATCGCGGATCGCAATGAGGGTGTCTTCGGTGAGGATACAAACGGAATAGGCGCCACGCAGGCGGGTCATGGTGTGCGCGATCGCGTCTTCCAGCGTTTTGTCCTGCTGGGTAGCGATCATGCGGGCGATGACTTCGCTGTCGTTGGTGGTCTCGAAGACGACGCCCTGCGCCTGCATCTCCTCACGCAATTCTTCTGTGTTGATCAGATTCCCGTTGTGCGCGACGGCGACGCTGCCGTCGCCCCACGCGCAGTGCAGCGGCTGGGCGTTGCGCAGAATACTGGAGCCGGTGGTGGAGTAGCGGGTGTGCCCGATGGCGATGTAGCCCTGGAGTTGGGAGAGAACGCGCTCGTCAAAGATCTGGTTGACGAGGCCCATCTCCTTGTACCACTTGAGGTGTTCGCCGTCCGACACCATCATGCCGGCGGATTCCTGGCCGCGATGCTGGAGCGCGAACAGGCCGAAGTAAGTCAGTCGTGCGACATCGGCATCCGGCGCATAGATGCCGAATACCCCGCACTCTTCCTTGGGCGTGTCATCGTCGTCACGCGCGGCGGCTGCGGCAAGCGCCAATGCGTCGTCATCAAACTTCGTTGTTTCCAAGAGTGCTGAAATCCTACCGTCAGTACGAGAACAGGCCGGGGCCTGAAATTGGGGCGGTCTTCATTGTCGTCGCCGACATATGAAAAATCCGCCCCATTAGTGTACCCCAAGAGACCCCGCCGGAGTCCCGTGAATCTGCGAGAATGTGAATCGGAAGATGGTCCTCTTAGACCTAATGCTGTGCAATGTTATCGTGTGTCCGACCCGCCCCTCTCCGCGTGACCCACCCCGGCGCTTCGCGCCACCCCTCCCTTGAAGCAGGGAAGGGTATTTAGGATTTTATTGTCGCAAGCGGCTTTCGTCCGAGAATCTCTTCCCAACCCTTCCCTGCTTCAAGGGAGGGGTGGCGCGAAGCGCCGGGGTGGGTCACGCGGGAGAGGGAGCGTACCCTAAACCGCTCCTGCCGCCAGCAGGTTCGGAATCGCGTCTTCGAAACGGCGCTGAAGCTCTTTGACTTCGGCGTCGATCACCAGCGTGTCGCCGTCGCGGACTGTGAGGCGGGTTCCGCCGACGATTCCCAGATCTTGCAGATCGAGGTGGTGCGTTGTCGCGAGTGCCAGCAGGGCGTCCACGCGGTCGGGCGCGACGCTCAGCAGGATGCTGGCGGTGCGCTCGCCGAAGAGGAGGCGCGCGTCGGCGGTCGCGGTGATCTGGGCGCCGCGTTCGGCGGAGAAGCAGCACTCGGCGAGGGCGACCGCAAGGCCGCCGTCGGAGAGGTCATGCGCGGACTGAAGCAGGCCCAGGCCGATGGCTTCGCGAACGAAGGTCTGCACGGCGCGCTCGCTGGAAAGGTCCAGCGTCGGTGGCTTGCCGACTTCGAGGTTATGGATTTGCGCCAGATATTCACTGCCGCCCAGGGTTGGCTCGCCGAGGGAGACTAAAAAGATCTTGTCGTTGTTGGCCTTGAAGCCCATGGTCAGGCGCTTCTCGGATTCTTCGATCAGGCCGACCATGCCGATGGTCGGGGTGGGGAAGATGGCGCGTTCGGGGGTCTCATTGTAGAAGGAGACGTTGCCTGAGATGACCGGGGTGCCGAGCGCTTCGCAGGCGTCGGCGAGGCCCTCGACACAGCGGCGGAAGGTCCAGAAGTTGTCGGCCTTTTCCGGGTTCGCGAAGTTCAGGCAGTCGGTAACGGCAAGCGGTGTCGCGCCGACGCAGCTCAAATTCCGAGCGGCTTCGGCCACGGCGATCTGGGCGCCGACATAGGGGTCCAGATAACAATAGCGCGGGTTACAGTCCGTGGTGAGCGCGATGGCCTTGTTCGTCTCGCGGATGCGAATGACGGCGGCGTCGGCGTCGCCGGGGAGCACCGTGGTCTGCGTCTGCACCATCGAATCGTATTGATCGTACACCCAGCGCTTGGAGGCGATGGACGGCGTGCCGAGCAGCGTGAGAAGCGCGTCGGTGTAGCTGTCCGGTTCGGGGAAATTCAGATCCGCGCCCTGGACTTCGCCGATATAGGTCGGCTCGCTCGCGGCGAGGGTGTAGGTCGGGCAGTCGTCGGTGAGCGACTTGGATGGCACGTCGGCCGCCACCACGCCGTTGTCCAGAATGACAACGCGGCCGGTGTCGGTGACTTCGCCAACGACGACGGCATTTAATCCCCACTTATGGAAGATGGCCGCGACTTC
>JAOQAA010000600.1 GCA_025963815.1 Capsulimonas sp. | reverse complement strand
TCATCCCCCAGCCCCTTCTCCCAATTCTAGGAGAAGGGGAGCCAGAGTTTTTGAGTTTTCAGATCACATATTCCAAGCTAAAGGCTTAATCTTCTCTGGCTCCCCTCTCCCTGAATTGGGAGAGGGGCTGGGGGTGAGGGCCTCCGCATTGACAATGACCGCGAACGCAGGTAATATTTAACCATGGTTAAATTTGATAACAGTCGTCCCCGAAAGCGCTCACAGTGGCTTTCTTTGCTTGCGATGACAGTCGCGCTGGGAGTGACTTCACTTCCCAGCGCACTGGCGCAGGAGCCAATCATCACCGATCGTCCCGACTACACGGAAAGCGTGGAGACGGTCCCGCCGGGCATGACCCAAATCGAGGGCGGCTACACCTTTACACAGTCTGACCGTCACAATAACGCACAGTCATTGGGGGAGCTGCTGATCCGCACTGCCATCGGCAGCAAATCTGAGCTTCGGATTGGTCTCAATTCCTACGGTGTAGGGCATGGAGAGAACGGATCGAGTTACGGGCTGGAGGATGCCAGCTTGGGGGCGAAGATCGTTCTGCGCAAAGGCGCGGAGGGCGGCGGATTGCGGCGCCCGGCGGTAAGCTTGATCGCCCTCACAACTCTCCCGACCGGCACGGAGGACGAACGCGGAAGTCATTTTCAGCCAACCGTCAAATTGTGTCTTGGATATACGCTCTCCCCACGCATCGACCTGGGCGTCAACGCGAATTACTCCTATGTAAACGATGGCGATGATCGTTATGGCGAGTTTTCGCCAAGCGCCTCGCTCGGCTATGCACTGACGGATCGTGTCGGCAGTTTCTTCGAATATTACAGTTTTCATCCGTTTCGAGACCAGCCGGCGACATATTATCTCAATACCGGGATGACGTATCTGCTCAGCGATAATGCTCAGCTGGACGTACGGGTTGGTTCTGGGTTGAACGGCCCCTCGGATGATTTCTTTATTGGGACGGGCGCAGCCGTTCGGTTCTGATTGCCGATCTAATTGCCGACAATACTGGTTGACATTCTTTAGGAACGCGGGTAAGATTTAACCATGGTTAAATTCGATAGTGGCCGCGCGACGAGTCAAGCGGTAGAAGATTATCTCAAGGCGATCTACAAGCTTCAGTCCGTCACGGCTCCGGTCACGACGTCGGCTCTGGCCGAAAAGCTTGGGATTTCGGCCGCCGCCGCTACGAAGATGCTCAAGCAGCTTGATGGGATGCGCTTGATTTCCTATGTACCCTACCATGGGGCAAATCTCACGGACGCCGGACGGCGAATCGCGCTGGAAGTGATCCGGCACCATCGGTTGATCGAGCAGTATCTGCATCAGGCGATGGGATATGCATGGGATCAAGTAGACGCCGAAGCCGAAAAGCTGGAGCATGCGATCTCCGAGGAGTTCGAGGCGCGGATCGACGAGCTGCTGGGATACCCTGAGACCTGTCCGCATGGCGACCCCATCCCGCGCGCCGACGGCGTGCTGGTGGACGAGCGGCTGCAAACACTGGGCGAGTGCGCGGCGGGCGACTGGGTGCGGATCGAACGCGTTCGCGATACCGACCCGGCGGTCCTGCGCGATCTGACGCAGCGTCAAATGGGACTGCACACACAAATTTTCGTTTCCGATCGACATTCGGACAACTCTCTGACGATTCTCGTCGCCGGCACGCCTCATCTCGTCCATGAACCGATTTCCGCGAGCGTCTTTGTGACGCCGCTGACGGCGGACCAGGCCCCGGCGAATCACGGCTAAGGAACAGAAACGACGTGCAACAAGACATCGCATTGGCGCCCGAGCGCCCTCAGACAATGTGGAACCGGCTGCGAGCCTTCGCGCCCTATCTCGGACCGGCGTTTTTGGTCAGCGTCGGCTACATGGACCCCGGCAACTGGGGAACCAACATCGCGGGCGGCGCGACATTCGGCTACGCCCTGCTCTGGGTGCTGCTGCTTTCAAACGTCATGGCGCTGATCCTCCAAATGCTGGCCGCGAAACTGGGAATTGTCACCGGGCGGACGCTGGCCGAAAACTGCCGCGATCACTTTTCCACTCCGGCCGCTATCTCGCTCTGGATCGTGGTGGAGATCGCAATGCTGGCCACGGACATGGCGGAGTTTCTCGGAGCCGCCCTCGGATTCAAGATCCTTTTCCACATCCCTCTGTTTCCCGCAGCGCTGATTACCGGCGTGATTGTGTTTCTCGTTCTGGCGATCTATCGGTACGGTTTCCGAGCCTTTGAGGGGATGGTTGTCGCCATGGTGGCGGTCGTCGGCGTCTGCTACGTGATCGAGATCTCGACTGCGGGAACGTTGATCCACTGGGCGCAGGTGCTGCACGGAGTATTAGTCCCCACCCTGCCCCCCAAACCGAGCTTCGCCATGGGCTCCGACGCCTCGATCGTGGTGGCTATCGGCATGTTGGGCGCGACCGTCATGCCGCACAACCTCTTTCTGCACTCCGGCGTCATCAAGACACGCGTCGGCATGGAGAACAATGTCGATACTCCCGGCCAAGCGGACGTTCATACACGCAAGGTCGTTCGCTTTTCGGTGCTGGACAGTCTTCTGGCGCTCAATATCGCCTGGCTCATCAACTCCGCAATGATCATTCTGGCCGCCGCAACCTTCTTCCGTCATCACATTGAAGTGACCAGCCTGGAGCAGGCGCACGCGACGCTCAAACCCTTGCTCGGCGCCGCCGCGCCAACTGTATTCGGGATCGCGCTGCTGGCGGCCGGTATCTCCTCATCCGTCACCGGAACGCTTGCGGGACAAATGGTCATGGAAGGATTTCTGCGGCGCGAGTTCTCCGTCATGCTTCGACGCGGTCTGACGATGGTTCCGGCGTTGATCGTCATTTATCTGATGCCGCGCACGGGCTGGGGCGACACGCAAATTCTGGTCATTTCCCAGGTCTGTTTGTCCCTGGCGCTGCCGTTCGTTGTGATCCCGCTGCTGATGTTCACACGGCGCAAAGACCTGATGCGAGAACATGCAAACAAACCGTTCACGAACTTCATCGCCACGGTTTGTGTCACGATCATCATCGCGCTCAACATTCTGTTGATCTGGCACACGTTCGGCGGCGCGCTGCCGTTCTCCCAGGGTTAACTCACTATGGGTGCGTAATGTTTAGGGCAACAGGCAAGCGGGTACTTCTTTCATGTCGTTACAACACGGAGGATACTCACATGGCGGTGGAAACAGTTTACGCACTCTTTCAGACGGTCTCGGACGCGGAGCGGGCGATCGGCGCGCTGATCGATCATGGCCTGTCCAGCGAGAATGTCGGCGTGATTACGCGGCGCGCTGCGGAGCAGGACGAAGCCGCTCATGTCCGTCAAGACTTTACGCGTGTGTCGGATTCCGCCTCGATTGCGAACGGCGAAGCGGAAGCCGCTTATATCTCCCGCCCCGGCGCCCTTCCAGCGGCGTCCATAGCGGACACCCTCACTCCCACGAGTTCCGTGGACACTGCTGAAAACGTGGACGCCGTCGGCAAGATGGGAATCACCACCACCACCGCCGAGGACGCCAAGGCGGGAGCCGCCGTCGGCACTGGTGTCGGAATGGTTGCCGGCCTCCTCGCCGCCGCCGCCGCCGTCACCATTCCCGGCTTTGGTCTTGTGCTCGCCGGCGGCGCGCTTGCCGCCGCATTCGGAGCGACTGTCGCTACCACCGCCGCCGGAGCTGTCGCAGGTGGCGTCGTTGGATATCTGCGCGATATGGGCATGGCCGAGCACGCCGCCGTGCGATACGGCGACCGAGTGATCGAAGGCGATTACCTAATCGCCGCTAAGATCGATCCCTCAGACTACGACAACATCAAGCGTCTTCTGGAGAAGTACAACGCGGTCGGCATCGACATTAATGTGAACGCCGCCGGCGAAGCCGTCAGCCAGGAGTGGGGCAACGATGCGGCGCTCCAGCAGTACATGGCCGATACGTCTCCCACCACCATCGTGTCGCCAACGATGCCTCCTGTGGCGAATACCTTTGTCGCCGCCGATCCCAACATCATTGCCGAACCGATCCACGAAGCTCCCATTGCGCCGGCGCCCGTGTCACGATTTGTGACCGAGACCGAGGCCGGGGTTCCCATCGTTCCTGCTCAAGTGCTCACGGAGACCTCCGGAGTGGATGAGACGAACGCCCAGTGGCTCGGCGAAACGCCCGCCGAAGCCGAGTTGCGGCGCGAGCTGGCCGAAGAAGAGCTGATCGCCCGGCATCCGGCGGTTTAGCGAACAAGCTTTATCCAAGCAGGAAATTCCTGATTTCTAAACGAATATTCCACTATGGAGACGCCCGCCGCCTTGATCCCAAGCGGCGAGGCGTCTTGAAGTCTCTAAGAGACTGTGGAGTCCCTGGTGCTTCTGTCCGTCTGCATCGTCAACTGGAATACCTGCCATTATCTGAAGGACTGTCTCCAGTCGCTGCGGGACTTCCCAGCGGACGGCGCGGATCTGGAGATCATCGTCGTGGACAATGCAAGCTCCGACGGATCGGCCGATATGGTCCGGTCCGACTTCCCCGAAGCCAAGCTGATCGCCAACTCCGAAAACAACGGTTATGCCGGCGGCAACAATCAGGCGCTGCGCGCCGCGACTGGCGACGCAGTTCTGCTGCTGAACCCCGATGTCGTTCTTCATCCTCACACGCTCACCGCGACGCTGACTTTTCTGCGCGAGCATTCCGACGCCGGCGCGGTCGGCTGCCGTCTGCTGTCCACCGATGGGACGACCCAGTCGTCATTGCGCAGCTTTCCCGATCCCCTCCCCGTGCTCTGGGAATATTTGAAATTTTCCAAACTGTTTCCCAAAAGCAAAATCTTCGGCGCTTATCGCATGACGTACTACGATTACGATAAGCCCGGCGAGGCCGACCAGCCTATGGGGACCTTTCTGCTGATCCCGCGCAAGACGCTGGATCAAGTTGGCGTGATGGATGAACAGTTCCCGATCTTCTTCAATGAGGTAGACTGGTGTTACCGGGCGAAGCGCGAGCATGGCTGGAAGATCTACTACACGCCGGCGACGCTCACGCATTACGGCGGCGGGAGCACGCGGCAGGCCAAACCGCGCATGATTCGTGAGTCGCACCAATCGCTGCTGCGCTTCTACGAGAAGCACTACCGAAGCAAAACGCCGGCGCTGCTCTACAACGCCATCACATTTGCCGTTCGATGTAATGAAAAACGAATATTGAAAAGGGTTATGTCGGAGCAAGCCGAAGCGCCGACCGCAACAACATGACAGATATCGCCGTCATTATCGTCAACTGGAACGCTCAGAAAGATCTGCGTGTCTGCCTCCAGTCGCTCTTTTCCGATCCCAGGCCAAAAGTAGATTACGAAGTGTGGGTGGTGGATAACGACAGCGCCGACGGCTCCGCAGACATGGTCCGCAGTGAGTTTCCGGAAGTGCGTTTGATCGCAAACAACGAGAACACAGGTTTTTCCAAGGCGAACAACCAGGCGATCGCGCAGTCGCAAAGCCGCTATGTATTTTTGCTGAACTCTGACGCCTACGTGCATGAGGGCGCAATCGATCAACTCGTCGAGTACGCCGACGCGCATCCGCAGGCAGGCATTATCGGCCCCCGAGTTTTGAATGAAGACGGCACGCTCCAATTTTCCTGCCGGCGCTTCCCCTCACTGATGGCGGGCTTTTTCCGAAATACGCTCCTTGGCAAAATCGCGCCGCAAAACAAGTACGCCGCCGAATATCTGATGTGGGATATTAGCCACGACAAAGATCAGACTGTGGACTGGATCTCGGGCTGCGCCATGCTGATCCGCCGGACATTGATCGACCGGATCGGCGCGCTCGACGAACGGTTCTTTATGTACTGCGAGGATGTGGACATCTGCCGGCGGACCTGGGAAGACGGATTTGAGGTCAGATACGCTCCGGAGGCCGTGGTGTCTCACATCATCGGCCGCTCAAGCGACAACAACGCCGAGAAGATGATCGTGGAGTTTCACCGTTCCTGGTATGAGTACGACTTGAAGCATCATCCCCACGGCGGGCCGGGACGACGCGCCGTGGTTTACTCCGGCCTCTGGCTGCGCGGGGCAGTGCGCATTGCGCGCCGGCGCTCGAACCAGAAGCGTCAGGCCAAAATCCAGCAGGAGCGAGGATCATGACACAGGCCATCGTCGTATTGCTTTCGCTCGTCGCATTTCTTGCGCCGCTGCTGGCCGCCCGTCCGGACGAGCCGATCTGGTCATCGTTTCTAGGAACCGCCGCGATGATCGCGGGGCTGCTCGCCGTTATCGCCTCCTGGCGGCAGTCCAGCACGCTTGGGACGCCGGCCGCGCTGAGCCGCGCGCGCTGGGCGACTGTCGGACTTGCCGTTTGGGTGCTGTTCTCTATCCTCGCGCGCATCGTGCGTCAGCATAGCTCCACGGCCTTCCTGGCGCCCATGCTGCGCGGCGGCAGCGCCCTTGCGACCGACCTGGCCCTATTTCTCACGGCGTGGTTTCTGGCCGCGCGTCACCGCGACGGCCGGTATGTGCTGATGCTGGCGGTGCTGGCTGGTTCAGCGGTCGCGGCGGCGATCGGCGTCCAGGAATACGCCATGCATCTGCGCGACGGGGAAAGCCAGTGGCGCGTATTCGGAACCTCGACACCCGACTATTTGGCGGCGTATATGGCGATGACGCTGCCGCTGACGGTCGCTCTTATGTTTTCCGCGCCGACGGAGAACCGTCTCCCGGTGCTGCTTGGTTTGATCGCAGTACTTCAGCTGGCGACGATGCTGACCACGGGATCACGCTTCGCCATTGTCTCGCTCGCTATCTCGTTCGCAGTGTTCGCATTTTTCGCGTATCGGCAAAAGAAGGAGCATGACGCCGCCGCGCCCGTTCCCACTGGCGCAAAAAGCCGCGTGGGCGCAATCGCCGGCGTTGTGGCGACGCTTCTGGTCGTGGCGGTCGTCGCCAAGCCCGTCGCCATGCGCCTGATGCACAACGACGCCAACTCCGGCGCCTTTCGTATCTGGACCTGGAAGGGTTCGGTGCACATGGCGCTCGCCAATCCGATTTTTGGCAGCGGCGTCGGCACATACGTTTACGACTATCCCCGATATGCTTTGACGGGGTTCACGCGTCTCGCCCACAATGGATATCTGCAAATCGCCGATGAGTGCGGTATTCCCGCGCTCGTGCTGTTCCTGGCGCTGCTGGTCTCGCTGATAGCCGTCGTCATCACCGTTCTGCTGCGACCCGCCCCGACTGCCGAAGGCGAAGAGCCGTCGCGCCTCACCGCCGGGCTGCAGCGCGGCGATGACCGACTGCTCCTCGCGGGCCTTCTTGCAGGCCTGATCGCGGCCATGACGCAAAACCTGATCGATTCGGACTGGTCGCTCTTCTTTATTGGATCGACCTTCTGGATCATTGCGGGCCTTGCCGCCGGAATGGCTCAGCGCGCGATAGGGCTGACGGACGCCGCAAAGCCCGAGAAGCGAGCATCGCTGGGGCTTGCCGGCGTCGCCGCCGCTTTGGTAGCTCTGTTTACCTTCACCAACGGCGTTGGCGCGACATACAGCGCGCAGGCGAAAGAATTGGTCGCGCAAGGCGGCGACGCCGAACCCGCCTATGCCGCCGCCCAAAGCTGGGCGCCGTGGGACGGCCGCAATCTCAGCGATCTTGCGTACAAAGTCTTTTTGACTCGGCAGCATAACGCAAGCCTTGCGGAGACAACGCTGAAGAACGCCATTGCGCTGGAGCCGAGTTATCTCAATTATCGCCGTCTGGGCAATCTGTATAAGGCGACGGGCCGCACCGCCGACGCCGCTATTGCCTATCGGGAAGGATTGCGTCAAGACCCGGCCTCACTCGACCTGCTTCTGGACCTGGCGTCGATCAGCACCCCGGACGTTGCTCTGGATCAGTATCGTATCATTCAGAACCTAGAACGCAGCCCGGTCGGCCAGGTGCGGGCGCTGGGAGATATCACCGAAGCGCGCTTCGCGATCGCAAACGCAGCCGTCGCCGACGAATCGCTGAAGCATGGCGACAAGGCGTCCGCGACGGATGATTACGAGCGCGCCGCCGCCGTGCTGGAAAAATATGCGAAAGAAGGCGGCCAGAGCAATCCCCAGCAGCAGGCTCTGCTGGGCGGCCAATCCGATCCGCAGCGGGAAGAAGACATGGCGAAACTCTATCGCCATGTCTTGGAAGCTCTGTCTGATGTAA
>JAOQAA010000528.1 GCA_025963815.1 Capsulimonas sp. | reverse complement strand
CTCCAGGATTTGTCGCAGAAGATGCTGGACGCGCTGGGCCACTTCCGCGGCACCGATCTCAGCGATATACGCGCGCGCGCACGAACAATCATAGATTTGACCGGAGACTTGCTGGTGGACGCCTTCGCAGCCCGCCTTTCCGTCTTTCATGGCGAGACGAGCGAACTTGAGGCCATATTTGGCCTTGCAGGAAAGCCT
Organism: Capsulimonas sp.; assembly: GCA_025963815.1. Classification (GTDB taxonomy): domain Bacteria; phylum Armatimonadota; class Armatimonadia; order Armatimonadales; family Capsulimonadaceae; genus Capsulimonas. The sequence goes on along the minus strand of JAOQAA010000528.1, from coordinate 10,997 downwards.
ACTCGCGACTGGTCCGACCGTGATCCCGATCAGACCGCACTTTCCGTCGCCGAATATGCGCTAAAGTTTCGACGCGCGGAAGTGCTGGCCCGGGTCAAGGGCCGGTCCCCGACGCGCGAAGCGATGGCGGTTGTCATTGGGACGGGAGAGACCGGCAGAGAAGTCGTCGAGGAGTTCGAGGTGGCCGACCATGACCGGCCGCGCGTCGCCGCTCTTGCGAAGATACTCTCCCAGGCAATGCTCGCTTCGGGCGATAGTCGTAGCGTAGTTCTAGCTGCATTGGCGGAAGCTGGATTCAGCGCCATCAGCGAACAGAATACGAATCAAAGAAAGACCGGATGATGGAACGGCACGTCCTTGGAATTTCGGGCGGGCGGGACAGCGCAGCGCTGGCCGTTCATATGCGGCAGACTCGTCCCGAGCTCAAACTCGAATACTTTTTTACGGACACGGGCAAAGAGTTGCCTGAAGTCTATGATTTCTTGGGCAGACTCGAAGGTTTTCTCGGAGTGCCGATCCAACGGCTCAATCCGGACAGGGACTTTGATTTCTGGCTTAGAGAATACAACAATTTCTTGCCCTCGCCGCGCACCCGTTGGTGTACGCGGCAGCTCAAACTGTTGCCGTTCGAGAACTGGGTCCGTCCCGATCTCGACGCCGGCGTCAATATCTTCAGTTACGTCGCGATCCGGGCCGATGAGAACCACCGCGAGGGGCTGACGTCGACCCACCCCAATCTTCAAGTCGTCCTGCCGCTGCGCGAGCGCGGCATCGACAAAGGCGGAGTGATCGAACTCCTCGAGGGCGCGGGCATCGGCCTTCCGGAATACTATCGCTGGCGATCACGCAGCGGCTGCACGTTCTGCTTCTTCCAGCAGAAGATCGAGTGGGTGAACCTAATGCGCGAACATCCCGGCGCGTTTGAAGAGGCGAAGCGCTACGAGAAGAACGCGCTAGAGCATGGGTCACCGTTCACTTGGAGCGATCGGGAGTCGCTGGACGAACTCGCGGCGCCAGAGCGCGTCGCGCAGATCGAGAGCGATTTCAAGATCCGGCAGGAAAGAGCCAAGGCACGTCGTCGCCCCAACGCGCTGCGCCCCGGTGAAGACCCGACTCTCGCCGACCTTCTTGAAGACGGAGCCGGCTGCCTGGTGTGTCACAAATGACGACGAATTCAGGCGACAGCGAAAAACTGGCATCGCAGATGCCGGTTGTCTCCGAAGCCCGTTCGCCCACGATCAGCGAGATTTACAAAGAACAGTACGCCCACTTTCGCGGCATGAACGACATTCTGTACAAGATTCCGCCGCTCTTCACTGCCGTCATCGGGGGGCTTTGGTATTTTGCGATGCAGAATATATCGGCGGACAAACCCGTCGCCCGGAGCATCTTCTTGTTTACGGCACTCATCTGTCTGGTCTTCGTCCACGTCATGGCGAGGTTCCGGGAGGCGTTCAGTGCCTACATCTCCAATCTGAACAAGATGGATGGGGACTTGAAGGTGACCATCAAGAGCGGCCACTGGTCCACCATCACGTCCATCCAATTCTTGCTTTGGATGGCGGCTACTTTTTCAGTCCTCGGCTCCATCTATTCGTTCTATAAATGAGAATCCGTGGCGAGCCGCAGTAGCGACCTCGGAGGATGCTTTTGCAACTACAGGAAGGAATGTTGCTCGCATCCGTCCCGAATTATTCGGCTGCAATCGCCTGGATTTGCGCTTCGCCGAACAAGATGGCGTCGACCGCCTGTTCAATGTCCGCGTCGGACAGGAAAGGCGCCTGTGCGAAGATGATCTCCGGCTCGCCGCTAAGCCGAGCAGCAAGATGACCCTGTCCCAGAAGTGACTCCGCACCCTTTTCTCCGAGAGCGATTTCCGAAGTGCCCACGCTCGCCACCTTCAAGATCAGGCGGTTTCCGAGATTGTCGCGCAGTTGCATCGGCATGACGTTCGCGTCCGGACGCTGGGCGGCGAAGATCAAATGGATGCCCGCGGCTCTGGCCTTGACGCCAAGGCGCTGGACCGTCGTCGCCACGGCCTCCTTATAGGTATCTGTCAGCATCCATTCTGCGAACTCGTCGTGGACGAGGAAAAGCAGCGGAAGCCGATCGGGTGCCGATCTCGACGCATTGAAGGAACGGAGGTCACGGACGGCGTTTGCCCTGAACAATTCGTAACGACGTTCCATCTCGGCGACGAGGCCCTCGAGCTCGGTTGCCGCCCTACCCTGATCGATGACGATGCCGCCCTGGATATGCGGCAGCCGTTCAACTGCCGCATAATCGACGCCCATCTTCGGATCAATCAGAATGATGCGTGCCAGCGTGCTCGGATTTGTCGCGGCGATGTCCAGGATGATCGCCTGGATCAGGACCGACTTGCCGCTGCCGGTCGCGCCGGCGACGAGGGTGTGCGGATCGTGCGATTGCGAACCACCGAAGGCGGATCCCAGGTTGAGATAAAGGATTTCACCGTCCAACTCTTTCAGGCCAAGCACGAACGAGGTATTTTGCCCCGCCGCATTCCGGTTGAGCTCGCGACGGCTCCAGACGTCCCAGAGGGATACGGTCTGGCGCTGCGGCCGCGCGACAGCGACGACGATCTCGCCAGGAAGCGGCGACACCGCCACAAGCCTTAGACCGTGCGTCGTCAGAAGAGCGGATTCCCGATTTCTGATGTCATCCACGCCTAGGCGATCGGAACCCAGAAACCTGATCAAGGCGGCATTCGGAGTAAGGCGGCTTCCGGCGATCTTTGCCTGAAGGCCATATCCGAGCAGAGCCGTCCGAAGCTTCTGAGCCGTCGCATCCAACCAGGCCAACTCTGCTTCCGACGTGGCGACGCGCTCCAGAGTGTGGCTCTCGACCACCGACAGGAAATCCTTTGGGGTCCCCGCCGTGTTTTCGACAGAAGTGTCCGTGTCGGGCACAGACCCGATTGCGACAACGTCGGCCACGCCCTTGTCGGGCGTGCCCGGTTCGGTTGGTTGCACAATGGCTGCCTCGTGTCCGGCTCCAGTGCTCGCAGGCGCCTTCAGGCTCGCAGGCGTCTTCACGCCCGAGGGCGCTGCCGGATCCGTGTCAGCGGCCGGCTCCGCCACGTCATGCACCATCGCCCTATTGGTCCAGCTGACCCGGGACGCCGGCTCCCTGAATTTGTCTTCCTTCCAAGGCTGCTTGGTGCCCAGTTCTCCACGAACGGCAGACAATGATGTCTTCGCCTCGTACGCCTTGACGAGCTTCCGCAGGTCTTCACGTCCAAATATCTCCTGGAGACCGTTCGGAATGCCCGGAAGAACCTCCTGCTCTCCGGCCACGGTGGAATCCGAGGGGCCATGGACGAACACATGGGAGTAGCCACGGAGGTCGATGGGTATGATCCCCTTGCGAACTCCGTCGCGCACCGTTTCCAGCATGCGGGACTGGCCCAGAGCCGTCGTCCCGTCGAGCAGCAGGTCGGAGATCCTTGACAGCCACAAATCGCGATCCAACCGGCCCGGGTCGCCGAACAAGGCATTTTCGATCCGCTCTACGGTGTGATGCAGCTGCTGCTTGGAGGAACGGCGCGCCTCCGCGGCGGTGTCCGCCGATACGTATTTCGCTTCGGTCACAACGGCGCGCAGCGTCGGCGTTCCGTCTGCGCCGGAGCCGACGCTCAGCGCCAGGATGTCGGCGATCCTTTGTTCCCGCTGTCCCAGCCACTCGGCATAGTCGTCAAGCAGGAACCAGGCCACCGACGCTTGAACCCCGAAGTCTTGCGCCACCAAGGCCCGGCTCAACACGAGCCCGATAAGTTCGCCCGCCGAAACGCCGCGCCGGGCGGCGCGCAGCACGATGTCGCCTGAGATGCCGCGGGCATCGTCGATCATCCGCAACGCCAGTCCGGACAGCCGGTCTTCCGGAAGACCCAGACTTAACTCCGAAAGACGCCGCTGAACGAGGACGTGGAGCAACCTGAGCTCCGACGTGGACGAAACGATCATGTTGCGGCCGTGTGTCCGCTGGCGCTTGTACCGGATGACATTGATGCCCTGAGCCATGAGCTGGCGCTTGTCCAGCAGGTCGTCATATGTCGCAACCCATTCAGCCAGGCTGTGGACCTCGTCGAACATCGCGCGGAGATTCTGCTCTTGGAAAGAGATTTCCCGGGCAGGCAGCATATGCTCTGTAGGTGCGGATCCACGTTGGCGCACGACCGCTGCAACCGCGTCCAGGTACGCCCAGCCGGCCGCAGGCTGTCTCGGGCAGACGAGGTAGCTAGTGGCCTTCAACTCGTCTTCGGCCGTCACGCGCCTGTAGGACCAGCGTGCAGGCACGTGATCCAAGATGTCTGGGAGAGTCTCGGGCACCGGAACCGAAAACCATTCCTGTTTCGCTTGCCGGGAAACCACGTCGTGGAGAAACGCGACGTCCACGGAGTGCTTCTCGGACGACGCTCCGCCGCCGTCGAGCATCACACCGATGCGCAGCTTTGACATGAAGTTGCGGGACGTCTCGCTGACGGCGAGCGTATCGTTGTCTCCCTCGGGACCGAGCAGTTCACCGTAGACCTTGCTGAGCTTTTTGCGGTCTCGATGTCGGACGAGCACGTTGCAGTGCATTTCGTCCTCGTCGTGCACCGACCCCAGCGCGTTCACCGTCGCCAATGGCAGCCCGGCGGCATCGCAATTGTACAACATGATGCTCAGATTGGAGCGCTCATGCGGCTGCAAGTCGAGATACCTTTCGAGCAGCGCGCGAATCTGACGCGCCGCTTCGGCGGGATCGACGTCCGTCGACGACTCCGCCTGATCGCGTACAGGACGCTCCATTAGGCTGTAGTCGTTCAAGGTGCCTGTCTCGGCCACCAGCACCGGTTCGGCACCCAGATAGGCAATGGCGACTTCCGGGTAGTAGGCGTGTTCGAGCTCGCTGCGCAGGTCGGCAAAGAATAGCGTCACGTCGCCGAAGATGACGTCTTTTGCCTGCAGCAGATGTGCAGCGAGACCGGCAACGCTTCGGGCCTTTACCGTCATCGCGGCCAGCCGCAGCGGATGCCATGGCGCGACGATGGCGGTGGGAGCGCCTCCGGTGACCGGTACGCACCCCAATGCCAGAACCGGCTCCAAAAGCTCCCGCCTGTTCAAGTCTCCCGATGCATGCTCCGCCAGCACGCGGAAGAGGTCGCCATATTTGTCGGATTGCGTGAGCAAGTGCTTGGACGCCAGACCTTCGCTGCGCCAACCGTTGATGGCGGCCGTGTACTCGTCCGTGAACGCCTTCCAGGCAATCTCGATGGCGTTGTTGCCGACAGCGGACACGCGCCCGGCGGCGACCGCCGCCTTCAGCAGCTTGGGGAAGGCTTTCCCGACGTCGTCGCCGCCATCCAGCCTGGGGACCAACGATCCTGAATCCATCCGGAATGCAGGCTGCAGAGTCGAGACGTCGCTGAGGGAAATCGACTGCAAGCCGCCCTTCCGGCTGACGGGCTGCCTGGCGACGCTCGATCGCATGAGCGGTCGCCTTGCGAGGCGTTCGAGATCATCGCGAAGCTCAAGACCGATGGCATTCGGCCGTCCGATCCAGATCAACTGCACGGTCGTGTGATCGGCGCCCGCCTTGAGCGTGACGTCGAACTTTATCTGCAGGCTGGTGCGGGAGGTCGAGACCGTGCGCTTATAGGCTTTCTTCTTCGCAGCCGCTTCAAGGAGCGCCTGGTACTCAAAGAGATGCGACGTGTCCCACTTCACCTTGGTGCCCATCAGCGCCTTCAGACCGCGATAGCGCACGGCGAATGAGTTCGCGACGTCGGCGTTCAACTCTAACCACTGGTTCTTCGTACGTTTGCCGGTCCGTATCTCAAGAATGCGGTTTGGCTGCAGACGTCCGGCCTGACCGTAAAGGCGCTCGAGAGCGCGGAGAATGCCTTCCAGGAAGTCGGTGCATTCAATGGGCCTGCCGTACACGAAACGCTCCCATTTGGCGCGGAGCCCCCTGTCCTTTCCGACGTCGTCGCGGTGTGCATCGAAGAACTCGCGATCGTCGTCCCTGGGCTCCTTTCTCGAGGTCGCTTCGGCAAGGTAGGACTTCTCGGTTGCGGAGAGCCTGTCCGGCATCTCGAACTCGAAAAACTCCGCGGTCTCCTGGAAGAGGTTCACCTTGCGCTGCTTGAGCCCCGAGAACACGAGCAGGATGTTGTCCACTTCCCATTCCCATTCGGCCAATGCGGCTGCTTCGGGACCCCAGCTCGGAGACGCCTTAATGAAAGCGTCGATCGCCGGATGCGCCTGTGGAGGAATATCTTCGCGGACATTTGCGAATTGGCTGCGCAATTCATCCGACTCGATAATCTGACGCGGCGGCCGCTGCTTCACGAGCAGCGGGCGACGGTCGGATACGAGCTTCTCGAAGCTCTTCTTCCATCGTCCGGTCGTTGTCAGGCCCTTCTGCTGCCCTGTAAGAAAGTGTCCGGAATGACGCGGAAGGTGCAGCGCTGGCAAGGCCCAGCCGAGTGCCACGAGGATCGGCTTCGACTCCTCGGCAAGGGCCCTTCTGGTCAGCTCCACATAATAGGCGACCTGGTGAAGGGTCCAATCATCTGAAGCCGCGAGGCCGCGCAACGCCGCCTCCCAGATCAATTTGTCTTCGTCCGGAAGCCCGATGCCGGCGCTCGCGGCCTGGACCCAGAGCCTGGGCTCCTCCGTCAACTGTTTTGCGCCAAGCAACGTGACGTCCTGAAGCGAAGCGCCCTGGTCGTCATCCGTGTTGGCAAGCAGCAGCGCGGGAAGGTTCCACTCCGAGTGCCGCAGGGCGACAGTACGCTCCTCCGTGGTGACTTCCTGCGGAACGTCGTAAGGGGCCACGAGCTCCCTCGGGACACGAATTGCGATCTTCGCGGCCGTTTCCTTGTCCGCAAGGACCGCCTTCACGATCGCAGCCACCTGTTCGCCAGTGAGCTGGTCCAGCATGAACCGTGCGGTGCCATCTCCGTCCGCAAGGGGCTTCAGCCGTTCTCGAATGGACGCGGCGCCGACAGCGCCGATGATTTCCAACCCGTTCACTGCAGGATCTTTCTATTGAAAGGGCTCTCGACGTACGCGCAAGAATCCGAAAGTCGCTTGAGCAGGCCCAGGCTTGCGAGCCGGTCTTCAAGACGCCGTGCGTTGTCGGAAAAGTCTTCCTGGTCCGCGGCGCCCGACGTGATCATATCGCGAGCCTGATGGTCTCCGATGACGATTCCGTAGCGGTCGTGCATTCGGGCGAGGAAGTCCTTGAATTCCATGCGGACGTCGACGCAGCACACGACCAGCGTCTTGAGAAGCTTGTCCGTCGGCGCATAACGTATGCGTCGGCTGGCGCGGCGGGACGACAATCCGATTAGTCTCGCCCACGTGCCGTGAATCTTGGCCGAGTGCTGCTTGTGCCGGATGATCGCCCGATCGACCAAGGCATCGAGTATGCCCGCCGGCGTCCCTTTAAGTTCATCGACCTCGATGAAATCTTCCGGGAGGTCAAACTTCCTTATAAGCAGATCCAACGCATTCGTCACCGGTTCGTCTGAAGCGAGTGCCGTCTGCCACTCATCGGTTTCCGAAACGGCGCGAATGAAGCGTTCAACGGATTCCTGCGGAAGCGCATTGTTGCGCTGGAAGGAATCCGCCGACAGATCCCTGACAACCGAACGCCTAGGCGACACGATTTCACAGACCAGCGTCGTCGGTTCGTCGCGCGCCAACACCTCGGATCCGCGCTGGAGCTGATACCTGAGAAGGTGGAGGCCCGTCATGACGACCAGGTGCGGAATCGCATCGTAGATCGGTATCTCAAGGTCCAGGATGGCAAGCCAGTCTTCTGCCAAGCGGTCGAAGATCGGATGGCTTTTGCACGGAAGATAGGCTCCGTCGCGCTCGTTGCGGGCGAGCTGTATGTCGCCCTGAAGAGCCTTTACAAGGCCGTCGTAAGGGGCCTTGGTCGCGAAAAGTTTGTTTACGAGGCGATCCCGCAGTTCGTCGACACGAGCGCTGCGGCACAACATCAGATAAAGCACTTCGCCCGTGCGTGCGAAAAAGCGTCGATCGGTCGATACACTCGTTCCCTGGCCTTGAATGCTGGCGTCTTCGTAAAGAGCGTTGGTCCCGAATGGAAAGACAAACTTTGAACTCCAGCGCTTGTTGCTGCCGCCTTCGATGGCGGAACTCTGCAAGAACAAGACGATCCTCGCGAAATCCTCGAAGCTTTCGAAGCGATCGCGCAGGTACCCGAAGTCCGGCTTGTCCAGACCGCCGGAGTTGTCCTGCATCAACTGCTGCCAGGCCGACCACATGCCTTCATCTGATTGGCCTGAAGCCTGCACCGTGTCGATGTGGGGGTTATTGAATAGAAGATTGCGCAGCCGCAGCTGTTGCTGCGGCCTGTACGACAGGCCGTTCAGGGAGGTTTCCTTGAGTGCACGGCCCTGCGTGTGCTCGGCATGGAGCACGCCGAAAAATTCCAGCATGGTCAACCAGGGCGTCTGCTCATCGTAGAGACGGTGACCCCAGATGGCCTCGTCGACCCACATGCGGGGGCCCGTGTTGTCTTCGTGCGCTGTCGGACGGGGAAGGATTTCCATCTCAGGTCCTCACTACGACCCGGCGCTGACTAGCCCGGCCGTCGCTCCCGAGTTCGATGAAACGAAGCATCAACTCGCCCTCCAAAGGAGCATCATCGTCGTCCATTTCACGACGCCGCTCCGTGGCACTGAGGAGCTTTGCCTTGAAAGCGAGCAGATCCTCGTGGCATTCGAGCGAAAAACTGCTGGGGAGTGCCCCTTCGGCTACGCGTCCCAAAAATTCGAAACGAGTGGGCGTCAGAGGAAGGACGACCGTGCCTGGGTCGTCCCCCTTTGAGACCCTGACGCTAAGCGACACACCGTTCCGCGGCGCGGCGACGAGCGAGACCTCCTGACCGCCCTGGCGCGGTACGGAGATCATCGCGTCGAGGAGCGGACTGGTCTTCGACTGCGAATGGCTTCCGGACGTCGCGAGAACGAGCTCGTCCTGGTTCTGGACGAGCATTCCCGTGAAGACCCTGTTCAGCCCCCTCATGATCATCGGCATGACCGTGCGCGGCGGAGGCGACCTTGTCGAAAGCCTCTTCGCCATTTCTAGATAGGTGCCGCCGTACCGAAATACCGTGAGATCCCACAGCTCGAAATGGCTCTCGTGGTTCTCCGGAAGCGTGAAGAACAGACGCTGCCGCTGCGACCGCAACATCGGAAGAAAATCGCCGCGTGCGCCGGCGTCCGCTCCTTCAAGATATGCCCGCTGCGCCCGCGAATAGGCGGGAGTGCCGCCGTAGACAGAATCCTTGAGGACCAAGTCTTTGTACATCTCATGCAGATCAGGGTCGTCTGCGCCGTAGACCAGGAGATCGTCGACCCTGTTGCTCGTTTCGGCGCCGATACCGAAGGAGTTCAATTTCTTGAACAGATCTGTCTTTTCCGCCCGACGTGCCGTCAGATTTTCGCCGAAAACGTTGCGGTAGATGCTGGCTAGATGGAAATTTTCTTGCTCTGCCAGGTCGGCTGACTGCCGGCAGGACATCAGCCCGTCAGTGGCCTTGGGGTGTCCTAAAAGCACGTTCGTCGCGAGCGCTAAAAGCTGGCGGACCGGAAAGTGGACGCCGTTGTGCTCGCTCAGCTCGATCAGCGCCGTCAATCGCTTCCGGAACACCTCGCCGTCCGAGTTATCCTGCAGGCGGCGACGGTTCTCGAGGATGGGACAGCAGTTGATCCCTTCGTTCGAGGGACAAGATGAGCACTCGTCCCATCCGGAATGCGACATCATCTTCTCGATGATCATTTCGATCATGTCCGACGCCGGCGCCTGGCTAAGATCCCTAAGATTTAGTCGGATCGCCTCGTCCGGATTTACGCCGGTGACCAGGAGGCTTTCGACCGACAAGTTCATTGCCGTCAGCTGATCGGAGTTTCCCGCAGCCTTGAGTTTTTCAAGCAACTGGCCGTGGTTCGCAGCGACCAGATAGATGCGTTTGGGGTCGGCAGACGTCACGTCGGACGCCATCTGGTCCAGGATAGACGCGCTCTCTTCAGCCCTGAGTTCGCTGAGATCCTTGATGATCACGAATTCGCGGTCGCCGACAACGAGTGACTGCACCTTGTTATTACCCTTATTCCAGTCGGCGGCCATGCCCCCGAGCGCCATCCAGACCTCCCGGCAGTGATACGTCTTCCCGTCTCCAGCCGTCCCCGTAAGAATTTCGGTTCGGGGGCTGTCCGATTTGAAATTTTCGACGATCGCGCTCAGGAATTGTGCCGGAAACACCAAGGGCTCTATCTTCAGGCGAATGAGAGCGTGCTGGATCGTCTCGTCGTACATGTTGTCGTTAGTGGGGATAGGCCCGTAGTTTCGTAAAAACTTGATCCAACGACTTTCCAGCGTTGCAGCCATGCTGCGGTCTCCCCCGGGCGCTTCCGCACCGACAAACCGGGCGAGTTCTTCAGCATTAAATCATAAACGCGCGCGTCTTTGCTATGTATCTCAACCGTTATACGCATAAAGTCCAGGATCATTTCCCAATCCTTACAAAGCCAATCTGAAAGGTCTCCCCCCGGTGAGGGCCGCCTTGTCTCGGTTGAGTGAAGTGCTGTGTAACAGCCCTTATGGACAGCAATAAGTGCAGTACTCAGGTTGAACGGCTCGCGGTTGTCGAGACCGGTCGGCGCCGTCGCTGGACGGATGACGAGAAGCTCCGGATCGTTCTGGAGAGTTTGCAGGCTCCGCGGGCGATCTCGTCGACGGCGCGGCGTCATGGGATCTCGCGATCGATGCTGTTATTTGGCGGCGGTCGTTGAAGCCAGCGCGGTCGAGACCGCTTGCCGAAGCCGGCTTTTGTCCCGGCGATGGTGATGGGCGAGATGTCACCGCCAGCGACCGGAACACCGGGGGGCAGCCGCTTGGTGATCGAGATCGGGGAGCATCGTCGCCTCATCGTTGATGCGGGCGTCAATGCGGATG
>JAOQAA010000641.1 GCA_025963815.1 Capsulimonas sp. | reverse complement strand
ATCCTAGCCGCCATCCAGCGCTACGCCGCCGACCAGACCAGCGACCACACCGTCAGCACCGTCGCGATTCCGTCGGATGACATGAAAGGCCGCGTCATCGGCCGCGAAGGCCGCAACATCCGCTCGTTCGAAAAGGCGACCGGCGTCGACGTGATCATCGACGACACGCCGGGCATCGTCATCGTCTCCTGCTTTGACCCCGTCCGCCGCGAGATCGCCCGCATCAGCCTGGAGCGCCTCGTGCAGGATGGCCGAATCCACCCCGCGCGCATCGAAGAGGTCGTCGTCCAGACCACCAAGGAAATGGACGAAGAGCTGATGAAGATCGGCAAGGAAGCGATCCAGGAAGCCAACCTACCGAACATTCCCAAGGCCGCCATCCCGATGCTCGGCCGCCTCGCCTATCGCACCAGTTACGGCCAGAACGTGCTTCGGCACAGCATGGAAGTGGCGTACCTGGCACAGACGATCGCCGACGAGCTAGGCCTCGATGGCACCATCGCGCGTCGCTGTGGTCTACTGCATGACATTGGCAAGGCGATGGACCATGAAACCGAAGGCGGCCACCCGCAGATCGGCATGGAGTTCCTCCGCAAGTTCAACGAGTCCGAAGCGGTGTTAAATGCCGCCGCTGGCCATCATGGCGACGTCCCCGCCACGACGCCCTATACGCCGATCATTATGGCCGCCGACGCGATTAGCGCCAGCCGCCCTGGCGCTCGCCGTGAGAGTTTGGAGCGCTACGTGAAGCGCTTGCAAGAGCTGGAGGAACTGGCGAAGGGGTTCGAAGGCGTGAGACAAGCTTACGCCATTCAAGCCGGCCGCGAGATCCGCGTGATCGTCGATGCGCGAAGCGTGGATGACAAAGTCACCGCGAAAATCGCGCGGGATATTTCGAAGAAGATCGAATCGGACCTGACGTATCCGGGTGAGATCAAGATCACGGTGATCAGAGAAGTGAGGACCGTGGAGTACGCGCGGTAAACCGCGCCGATATTCAAGAAAGCACGCCGGGGCAGAGCATCGGTCGCTAAAGACCGATGCGCCGCCCCGGATTCTTTTTCCCACGGTCTGCAGATATCCAAAGAATCCGGGACGCCACTGCTCGTCACCTCGCAGTTCTGTCCCGGCGTGCTTTGGTTCAAATTCCGCCATTGACCGCCTTCCGCTCCCACGGCAACAATCCCCGTAGTTCATCGACAACCCCGCAGCACCCAAGGAACCCCCATGCGCACCGAAGGCGATCGCGAATCCGACAACGTCGAAGACCAACGCGGAATGATGGGCGGACGCGGGGGACTCGTCGCCGGGGGCGGCGTCGGAACGATCATCATCGCCCTCCTCGTCTACTTCCTCGGTGGCGACCCCCGCGCCGTCCTCCAGCCCAACTCCGGTGGCGGCGGCGCACCCTCCGGCCAACTTGCCAATCCGTCGAACAATCCTGCTGAAGAAAAGCTCGTGAAGTTCGTCAAGGTCGTCCTCGCCGACACCGAAGACGTCTGGCGCGATCAGCTCCCCAAACAAACCGGCAAACAATACCGAAACCCCCACCTCGTCCTCTTCACCGGCCGCGTCCAATCCGCCTGTGGCATGGCCTCCACCGCGTCGGGCCCCTTCTACTGCCCCGGCGACGAAAAGGTCTACATCGATCTCGCCTTCTACAATGAGCTCAGCCGCCGCTTCAAAGCCCCCGGTGACTTTGCCGAAGCCTACGTCATCGCCCACGAGGTCGGCCACCACGTCCAGAAGATCCTGGGCATCACCGACAAGATCGACGCCCAGCGCGGCCGCGTCAGCAAGGAGCAATACAACCGCCTTTCCGTTCGCCTCGAGCTCCAAGCTGATTTCTTCGCCGGCGTCTGGGCCCACCACGGCCAGAAGGACAAACATTTCCTCGAGCCCGGCGACCTCGAAGAAGCCATCCGCGCCGCCAGCGCCGTCGGCGACGACAGCATCCAGAAACAAACCCAGGGGTACGTCGTCCCCGACTCCTTCACCCACGGCACCAGCCGTCAACGCATGGCTTGGTTCAAAAAAGGGTACGAGACCGGGGACATCAGCCAGGGCGATACCTTCAACACCCCCGACCCCAACAATTAGTAGCGCCCCCCATCCAATCAGCACGCTGGGGCAGAGCATCAGTCGCGCTTCAAGCGAACGACCCGGATGCCTTCGCAATGCAAACACTATTTCAGCTTCGTCGCAAGCAGCTCGATCTTATGAATCTGCGGCGGCTTGGAGAACAGCTCGTCTGCCTTTGCCATCAGCGCCTTCGCAATCGGCCCATCCAAATGCGCTTGACGACCGGCTTCATCATCAAACGTATCAAAGATTCCGTAATGCCCCGGCGATTCGCTGAAGGCATACCACGTGATCGTTCCCGGCTCCTTCTGAGCCAACGGCAACGCGGACTTGAGGAAGGCCTCCACTTCGGCTTCCTTACCAGCCTTGGCTTCAAGATGCGCATAGAGGGCGAGTTTGGGCATTGGAATTTCTCCTGGACAATGAAACCGCCGGCGACCGGTTTAAATCATAGGCCAGGCGATGGTTAGCCGAATACCCGCAATCCAGCCCATTCCTGAAATCCCCGAGCTCAACCGCAGCATGAGGACCCAACACGCACGCGCAACGAAAAGCCGAGGCGACCTCATCGTCGCCCCGGCTTCAATTTCATACGCGTGCGTCGCTCGCGATTCGATCAGCGTCGCTCACGCGATGACGACCGGATCATCATCGCCCGACTCCACGTCCTTCTTCTCGTTTTGGTTGTCGCCCGAGTTGAAGTGATCGTGCCCGGTGTTGCCGGTGACGATGTCGTCCCCCGCGCCGCCGTCCAGGCTGTCATCGCCCGCGTCGCCTTCGACCAGGTCGTCGCCGTCGCCACCGCTCACCGAATCATCCCCGATGCCGCCCGCCAGCGTATCCGTGCCCGCGTCGCCGGTCAGGTTGTCGTTCCCCTTGCCGCCCGACAGGGTGTCGTTGCCGTCGCCGCCGTCAAGGTTGTCATTAGCGCGCCCGCCCGACAGCGAGTCGTCGCCGCCGCCGCCCGACAGCGCGTCCTTGCCTTCGTCGCCGTCCAGCACGTCGTTGCCGGCGCCACCGTTCAGCTTGTCTTTGCCGTTCCCGCCCATCAGCGTCGAGGGGATTGTCAGCGTATTTTCGATCGTAATGTGATCGTTCCCGTTGCCGCCGTTGACCAGAATGCCCGTCACGTCAGCCAAAACCACCTGGTTCACCTGATTGCCGTTGATCACGATATCCAGCTTCGTGGCGTCGTTTATATCCACTGAGACCATGATCTCGTCCGAACGCCGCGTCCCCGTGACGGTCAGCAGGCCGTCCGTCAGCGTCGCCGCCCCGCTTCCGCCGTGAGATAGCAACCGGCGCGGCTCGCACGCCTCGATCAACACAGCCTGGGTCGACACCTTCGCCGCGGAAGTTTTACGATTGCTTCGAAACATAGGATAGCTTTTCTTTCTCCCCCGGATTGCTTGAACTGCCTATGACATACGAACCATTC
>JAOQAA010000429.1 GCA_025963815.1 Capsulimonas sp. | reverse complement strand
TTGGGACAAAGTGAGCCATAGCAGACGTTTTTTGTCGTAAAGAGATTTCTAAATACGCCATCATCGAACGCCTCATGCCCCAACGTCGATCTGCACGCCTAAGTTCGGCGGCAGCGTCGCAATGAGGCGTTCGATGATGGCGGCGGCAACCACCAGGTTCCCGATCGCCGCAGCAACGCCGACATCCCCACTGAGCATTCCAGAGAGGATGGCGTGTTTTGTTTTCGTGACGGCGGAATTCAGGTCCTGTACGTGCTGAGTGACGGATTCCGGCACGTCCGAGGGGGACGTGCCGGAATCCGTGCTTTGGACAGGCTCCGCCGCCGGAAGGCTGTCCGTGGTGGCTGGCGATCCACCGGCGAAGGCGCCGACGGAATCTATGGACGGCATAATAATTCCCTACATCTTTCGGTTTTCTCCTGTCTCCACTGTCTTAGTTTTGACTAATCTATAGTTCGGAGAATTTACGCTTGCTTCCTACCGTTCAAAATACGAGTCTTCCTTGACTTGCCCGCCTCCTCTATGCTAAAATCTTCCAGGACCCGCCCCGCTTGGACGCGGGTCATTTTTTTGATATTGGGTGAGGAGAAGGACGAATGCTGCTGGGGACTCAGCGGGTGAACGAGGAAGGGCACTTGGAAATCGGCGGATGCGACGCCACCGATCTGGCCAAGGAATTCGGCACTCCGCTTTATGTGATGGACGAAGAGACGATCCGCGAGAACTGCCGGAACTACAAAGCAGCCTTTGAAGCGCGTTACCCCAAGAACGATATCTCGTTCGCCTCGAAAGCTTTTCTGAACATGGCGATCTGCAAGGTCGTCGAACAGGAAGGCCTCAGCCTCGATGTCGCTTCCGCCGGTGAGATGTACACCGCCCTGCGGGCAGGTTTCCCTTTGGACCGCGTTCTGCTGCACGGCAACAACAAATCCCTGTTCGAGCTGGAGTTCGCGATGGACTTCGGCGTCGGCTGCATCGTCGTGGATAACCTCCAGGAGCTGCGCCAACTCAAGACTCTTGCAGAGAAAAAGGGCAAAACCCAGACAATCCTGCTGCGCGTCACCCCCGGCATCGATCCGCACACGCACCGGCGCATCAGCACCGGCCAGGAAGACACCAAGTTCGGCCTGAGCGTCGCCAATGGCGATGCGCTCGAAGCGATCAAAGAAGCGCGTGAGTTCGCTCCGCACGTCGAGATCAAGGGCATTCACTGCCATATCGGATCGCAGCTGCTCGATCCGCACACGCACGAGCAGGCGATCGACATCATGGTCTGCTTCATGCGCAAGATCGCGGATGAGACGGGCTGGATGCCGGAAGATCTGGACATCGGCGGCGGTCTGGGCATCCGTTACACGGAAGACCAGGAGCCGCCCTCCTATGAAGATTTCGCCGAGACGCTGATCACCGCCCTGCGCGCCGCGCTGGAGAAGTACAATGTTCCCGAGCCGCGCCTGCTTCAGGAACCCGGCCGCGCGCTCGTCGGCGAAGCCGGAACGACGCTGTACACGATTGGCGTCGTCAAGCGCGTCAACATCCCGCAAGATCCGGGAACGCGGACCTACGTGACCATCGACGGCGGTATGTCAGACAACCCCCGTCCCCAGCTCTACGACGCCGTGTATGAAGTCCTGGTCGCCAACCGCATGGGCGAGGCGAAGGATCAGGAAGTGCGCATCGCCGGCAAGCACTGCGAGACGGACATTCTGATCCAGTCGACCAAAATCGGACATGTAGAGACGGGCGACATTCTCGCCGTGCAGTCCACGGGCGCCTACAATTACGTAATGGCGTCCAACTATAATCGGTTCACCAAGCCCGCTTGCGTCTTCGTCAAGGGCGGCGAAGCCGACCTCGTTTCGCGCCGCGAAACGCTGGACGACGTGGTGCGGCTGGACATTATTCCGGAACGTTTGGCTTAGCCTCCATGCTTGAACACATTGACTGGACTAAATTCGCGGCGACAATGCTCGTGCTGGTAATCGCTATCACGATTCACGAGTTCGCTCATGCGATTACGGCGGACAAGCTGGGCGATGACATTCCAAGGCTCCAGGGGCGCATCTCGCTCAACCCGATCGATCATCTGGATCCTGTGGGCAGTTTCATGATGGTGGCGTCTAACCTGACAGGGATGGGAATCGGATGGGGAAAGCCCGTCATGACCAATCCTCGAAAGTACAAGAACCCACATCGTGGCTCAACGCTGGTCTCGCTCGCCGGCCCAGTCTCAAACTTGCTGCAGGCGCTGATCTTCGCGGGGATATCGCGTCTCAACGAACACATGCACTTTATGGTGGATGGATCGCTGACCGATATCCTTGTGTACGAAGGTGTGATGGTCAACTGCTCGCTCTTCTTCTTCAATCTGATCCCGGTCCCGCCGCTGGACGGCTTCCAGGTATTTTTAGGATTTTTCGCGGAAAAGCATGCGATCAGCATTCGGAACGCCATTCAGCCGATTTCGCTTATTCTGTTTATGGTGCTGATATTTTCGCACGTAACCGACTATATTCTCTGGCCACCCACCTATGCTTTGGCGGGTTTTCTGACAGGCTGGACATGGCAAAGATAAAAGAACGATGACGACCAAGAAACGAATCCTATCCGGAATGCAGCCGACGGGCGGCGGGAAGCTGCACCTCGGTAATTTGGAAGGGGCGCTGCGCCCGTGGACGAAGCTGCAGGACGACTATGAGATGTTCTGCTTCATCGCGGACTGGCACTCGCTGACCACCGTCGCCGAGAAGCGCGTCGACCTGCGCGAAGCCGCGCGGCAGACGGCGATCGATTACCTGAGCGCCGGCCTCGATCCCGCCAAGTGCGCGATCTTCCGTCAATCCGATGTCAAGGAGCATGCAGAACTGCACCTGCTGCTCTCGATGACGACACCGGTCGGCTGGCTGGAGCGCGTACCGACGTACAAAGAAAAGCGCGACCTGATCAAGGAAAACGACACGCAGGTGTCGTACGGTTTGCTCGGATACCCCGTGCTTCAAACGGCGGATATTATTCTGTACCGCGCGCACGCCGTTCCCGTGGGCCGCGATCAGGCGGCGCATATCGAGATTTCACGCGAAATCGCCCGGCGCTTCAATAAGATCGTCGGCGAGGATATCTTCCCCGAGCCGCAAGCGATCATCAGCGAAGCGACGGGAGAGGTCCCCGGTCTCGACGGGCGTAAGATGAGCAAGTCGTACGACAACGCCATCTACCTTTCGGACACCGCCAAGGAAACGCAGAAAAAGATCAACAAGGCGTTCACTACGCCGACCAAGATCCATATGACCGATCCCGGCGTCCCCGAGGGCTGCGTCGCCTGCAAGCTCCGCAAGACTTACGATCCGGCAAATTATCTCACACAGTGGGACGAATGCCGGGCGGGACTGCGCGGCTGCGGACAGTCGAAAAAAGAACTGTCCGAGATCATCAATGAAAACCTTGCGCCGCTGCGCGCCCGGCGCGCGGAGCTGGAAGCCGACCCTGGTTTTGTGGATCAGGTGCTCACTGAAGGCGCCGAGCGCGCCCGGGCGGCGGCGGTGGAGACGATGCGAATCGTGCGCAAAGCGCTGATGATCGGCGACCATGGCTAAGCATTTCCGTCCGATTGACCTGCCAAATATCGATAAACTTTACGAAAAAGAGGGTAATACTTTTCAACGATTGCTGAACGCTCGCGTTCAGACAGCGCCGCTCACAGCGCGCAATGTGAGCTAAACTATGGAACCTTTTTTACAACTGGGGCTGACGCTCCTGATCGTCGCCCTGAATGGATTCTTCGTCGCGGCCGAGTTTGCATTCGTTCGCGTACGACAAACACGCATCGCTGAACTGGTGGAGGCGGGCAACGCCCGCGCCGGCACGGTTCAAGCCCTGCTCACTCGCCTCGACACGTATCTCTCCGCAACGCAGCTTGGCGTCACCATCGCCTCTCTCGCCCTGGGCGTTGTTGGCGAGCCCGCCATGACGAAGGTGCTCGTCCCGCTATTCCATGCAGCTCATCTCGACAAGATGAAGCCGCTATTCCACTCCGTCCATCTTGATAAGTTCACGCCTGACATTCACACAATCGCCGTTGTAATCGGCTTCATCTTGATTACCAGCTTCCATATCATCTTCGGCGAGTTGCTGCCGAAATGGTGGGTCATCGCGCACACCGAAAACACGGCGCTGGGTGTCGCGCCCATCATGCGTATCTTCCTGAAGGTCGGATACCCCCTGATTGCCATCCTGGAGGCGTCGGCGAAGGTCATTGCGAAGCGTCTCAAGATCGAGCCTGGCGACGAACACGAG
The DNA here is from genome assembly GCA_025963815.1 of Capsulimonas sp. GTDB lineage: Bacteria > Armatimonadota > Armatimonadia > Armatimonadales > Capsulimonadaceae > Capsulimonas. The sequence goes on along the minus strand of JAOQAA010000429.1, from coordinate 1,986 downwards.
CAAGCGCACTCAGAGGACGAAATTCTCGCAATCATGGAGCACTCGCACCGGGAAGGCGCGCTGCGCCCCTCCGAAGTCGAACTCTCCAAGAACATGTTCGACTTCGCGCACACGATGGCGCGTGAGATCATGGTGCCACGCGTCGATATGGTTTATCTTTCGACCACCTGGACCATCGGGCGTAACGTCGAGGTCGCGATTGAGAACGGCTTCACCCGCTACCCACTCTGTGAGGGTGACCGGGACCATGTCATCGGTATGATCCACATCAAGGATCTGCTGGCGATCGCCGGCGATCCCAAGGCGGATATCAGCACCGTCATGCGTCCGATTATCGGCATCCCCGAAACAAAGCCGATCGACGAACTGCTCAAGGAGCTTCAAAAGAGCCACACGCACCAGGCGCTGGTGCTGGATGAATACGGCGGCACGGCTGGTCTGGTCACATTGGAAGACATCATCGAAGAGCTGATCGGCGAGATCCAGGACGAGCACGACGAGCCGCCTCCGTTCGTGACGCTCGACGAGGAAGGCCGCCGCTACTCCATCGCCGCCACCGTGGCCTTAGAGGAAGTCGCCGAGCGTCTGGCCATCCCGATCAAGAACCCCGAGGAATATGAGACTATCGGGGGCTACGCGCTGCACAAGCTGCGCCTGGCGCCGCGCGTCGGCGAGCAGTCGAACCTCGACGGTTTCCATGTCTCCATCTCCGAAGTGACCGGCCGACGGATCAAGCGTCTGCTGTTCGTCAAGGAAACACCCGAGACCGTACAGGCTCAGGAAGCGGCGGATGTAGCCGCCAAGACCGCCACTCATGAGTAAGACTCCCGAAGTATTGATCGTCGGCGGTGGCGCGGCGGGCATTATCGCCGCGCGCCGCGCCGCCGACAGCGGCGCGCGCGTAACGCTGCTGGAAAAGAACGAGCGACTGGGGATGAAGATCCTCATCTCCGGCGGCGGCAAGTGCAACCTCACGCACGCCGGCTCCATGGAGGAGATCCGGCGCCAGTTTCGCCCCAACGAAGGCCGCTTCCTGAAGCCCAGCTTTTACAAGTTCACCAACAACCAATTTCTAGAGATCCTGCACGCACGCGGCCTGCGCTCGTACGTCCGGCCCGATGGACGCATCTTCCCGGTCGATCCCGCGAACGCCAAGGACGTCGTCGCGCTCCTTACCCAATATGTCGAGGAAGCCGGCGTGCGTATTCGCTACAAAGCGCCCGCTGCCGGGATTGACGTCACGGACGGCGCTGTCCAGGGTGTCCGCCTCGAAGACGGCTCGACGCTGCGCGCCTCACACGTGATCGTCTGCACCGGCGGCTCCTCCTTCCCCGCGACCGGCACCACCGGCGACGGCTGGCGCTGGCTCTCGGACATCGGCCACACGATCGTTCCCCTGCGCGCCGCGCTCGCCCCCATGTACCTTGCCGACGCCCACGTCGACTGGTCTGGCGTCGCCCTGCGCGACATCGTCCTGCGCGCCCGCGCCGGGCGCGAGGGTAAAGAGATCGGCCACTGGCCCGGCGACCTGCTCTTCACACACAAAGGCGTCTCTGGCCCCACCGCTCTGGGCGTCTCGCGTGAAGTCGCCGAGCGCGACGCCGGCGCGGTCACGCCGCCCAGCACCCTGGAAGCCGACACGATCCCCACCCGCTCCTACGAAGACCTGCACGCCGCGTTCCGCAAAGAGCTCACCGACAACCCACGCCGCACCGCCGCCTCGCTTGTGGCGCCTTACGTCCCCTCGCGCCTCGTCGATCCCCTGCTCGCCGCCGCAGGTGTCGCCGGAGACACGCGCGGCTCCCAGTTTCCCGCCAAGGCGCTGAAGAAACTCGTCTCCACCCTCAAAGGCTGGCCCCTCGGCGACGTCCGCCATGTCCCCTTAGAACGCGGCGAAGTCGTCGCCGGCGGCGTCTCGCTGGACGAAGTCGATCCGCAGACCATGCAGTCCAAGATCGTTTCGGGACTGTATCTCTGCGGCGAAGT
>JAOQAA010000417.1 GCA_025963815.1 Capsulimonas sp. | reverse complement strand
TCAACCGCCAGCCGAGTTCTTTTCCGCAATCCTTTCCAAAGCCCAGGCCGCGTGTTCGCGTATAAGAGGTTCTGGATCGTTCTCCAGCGCTGCTGTTAGCGCTGGAATAGCGCGCGGATCGCCGATGTTGCCCAGAGCTACACAAACGTTACGCAGCAGGCCACGTCGTTTGGTGCGTTTGATAGGGCTGTGGCGAAACTTCTCATTGAACCCGGTAGCGTCCAGCGCCAGTAGCTCCAGCAGATCGGGTGTCGTGAGATCGGCGCGCGGTTGAACGGATGTGTCGGTCGCCTTCTGCGCGAACTTGTTCCATTGGCAGACAGCAAGGCATTCGTCGCAGCCATAGATGCGTGCACCAATCAGGGGACGCAGTTCTACGGGGATGGAGCCTTTGAGCTCAATGGTCAGATAGGAGATGCAGCGGCGGGCGTCCAGCGTGTAAGGCGCGACAATAGCCCCCGTCGGACATGCAGGGATGCAGCGCGTGCAGGAGCCGCAGTGCGGGACCTCGGGGGCGTCATGCGGCAGGTCGATGTCGAGTAAAACTTCGGCGAGGAAGAACCAGTTGCCGAGCTCGCGTGAGATGAGATTGGTGTGCTTGCCGATCCAGCCGAGGCCGGCGCGCATGGCGAGGTCGCGTTCGGTGATCGGGCCGGTGTCGCAGTAAAGCTTGCCGTGCGCCTCCGGGCATTCGTCGAGGATCGTGTCGAGCAGGGATTGGAGGCGCGCCCAGATGAGATCGTGGTAGTCGTCGAACCGTGCATAGCGGGCGACAGCGCCCGTGAGGCACTCAGTTTGAGGCGGATCGGAAGGGCGGCCGTCTTCAGGCGAGTAGTTCCAGGCGAGACTGACCACGGACCGGACGCCCGGCAGCACTTCGCTCAGGTCGCCGCGCTTGGGCTCCTGGCGGTGCAGGTACATCATCTCCCCCGCCCTGCCCTCCGCAAGCCATTGCTGGTACTTGCGGTGGTGCGGAGGCGGGTCGGCGTTCGCCACGCCGCAGAGGGCGAAGCCAAGTTCCGACGCCCGTTGCTTGATGAGATTAGAGAGGAGTGCGCCCGGCGAATCCGCCGTCGATCTCGTGCCAGTACTCAATGGTGTCTTCATCCAGCCGCCAGCAAAGCAGCACCTCGTGCTCGGGATCGCCGTTTAGGAAATGCGGAAAGTCGACTAGCCCCGTCTGCAAATCCTTGATCTGGATGCCCTGTTCGGCGATCGCCTCGATCATCTTCTGCGCTTCGTCTTTGCGCGACCCGACGCCGGTCAAAATCGGCCCCTTGCCGTTGCCGCGCAGGATCGCCGTCACAACAACGCCCTCGTGCGTCTGATCTGCCCGCGCCTCTGCGAGCAGATCGTGGATGCGAATGAGCCGCTTGCGGAGGATGGGTATCTGCGCGCGCGCCTCCTGCACGGTGAAGTGCTTCTTATAAACCGCCATGGCGTTCGCCTTTCTGTGTCATCCCACCCACCCCATTCGGATGATGCGGTGGTTCATTGTATCCGCCACGTAGATCTCGTTGCGCAGCAGCCCCGTTTGCGGGTCCGGAGTGAACGCCGGAGCGATCGCAATCCCCGTCGGGCGCGTCATGCGGTCGAGGTTGCGCCCCAGATGCTCGATTGCCGTTTCATTGCGGCGCGCGATGGGATCGACGATATGGATGCGTCCCGCGGGTTTCCCTTCCTGCCCAAGCGGTTCGCCGCCGTCCGCGACGAACAAAAAGCCCGCGATATCCACAGCGCAGGCGCGCGGCTCGATAAACGGCGCGTCGATCCAATCCATGTCCGTACGCCGACGCCGCCCAATCGCCAGAAACTCACGCCCGGTCGGATCGCACTGAATGATTCGATGGCCGAGCGTATCGACAATATAGACATTTTCGTGATGGTCTACTTCGACCGACTGCGGGCTGATCAGCCCCTTGCCGGTCGATGTGATCTGCGACAGAAAGCGTCCCTTCTGATCGAAGCGCTGTATGCGGAAGTTACCGGTGTCCGCAACATAGATATCGCCGGACATCGGCGACACCGCGATGCTGGTCGGACCGAAGAACTCCCCCGGCAGATGCCCCTTATGTCCAAATATCAATTCCTGACGGCCCGTGGCGCTGAACTTCTGGACTCGATGGTTCCCCTGCTCTACCACATAAAATGCATCACGACGATCGACCGCCACATCCTGCGGCGAGAGAAACTGGGCGTACCCAGTCCCTTTCGTTCCAATGGCCGATACGGCGCCGTCTGGAGTGATCCGCTGAATTCGGTGATTGTAAGAATCGGCAACAAACAAGATGCCGCGCGAATCGACCGCAATTCCCGTCGGAAAGTTGAACTGGCCGGCGCGCTCCCCGCGCTCGCCGATGACTTCCATCGGCCGCATCGTCGCCCCGCGCGACTCTTGATCGCGCGGGCCATTGAGGGGATCGTCCGATTGGTTCTGATCGAGAAAATCCTGGTAGCCGCGAGGATCGCTGGATGCGCCGACCTCGGACACAGGACGGCCGTCTGGCCCCACTAAGCCGCGCAAACCGGCGGGAGACGCGTTAATTCCCGTCTCTTCAATCCCGTCATCGGGAGCCGCCGGACGCTCGGGCTGCCGGTCATCGGAAAATTCTAAAAAGTCGAAGCGATTGCCGCTCATAATCTGTATTCGTATCCTGTATTATTATAGCTCAATATAGAATAACGCCGCAATCTTGCTTTCTACTGTAAGACTGTCCGCTAGAGACGCCTACTTACTTGACAGCCGAAAACCGAGGTGTTATACTGGTTCCATAGTTTCGTTGCGATTTGCGTCAATATCATTGACCCATTTTGCCCTCGGCATCATGGGCGGACATCGACGGAGACAGCGCCGGTTTAAGGAGCGAACGCATTTATGGGATGGAAGATACGGAAGGATAAGCCTGGCGCCGATGAGGCGACCGACGAGCCGGACGGCCAGAATCCGGACGCCGAAGCAACTTCCCCGCAGCTTCCGGACGACGCGTCCGATATGGAAGGCGACAAGCGCAGCGCGTTTGTACTTGACCTGGATAACGACGCATTCCGAACGGATAGCCGCCATACGTCGATGGACACCTCATCGTTTGGCTGGACCCCGACCGCACCCGCAGCCAATGACAGTTACAAGGCTCCTTCGTTTGACGATCCCGAGCCAGCCTACGGCGGCGTCACGCCTTCCTCCCTTCGGGACGAGGCGCGCGCGATCCGTGAAGAGTCGAATAGTCTGACGGCCGAGATCCGCTCTCTCCAAAACAACAAGTTCCCGGCTCAGCCGGCGTCCCCGCCGCCCGCGCAAAACACGCAGGACTTCGATCTCACTTCGTACCTGCAAAACACGCAGCCGCAGGCGGCCCCCGAACCGGTCATTGAGCCTGGGACATTCATGGGCGGCGGCGCTCCCGCGCCGGCGGAAGCGGAAATCGACGAGCGGCATATCTACAGCCCGAATACTTATTCCCAGCCCAGCACTCCCTACAAGGAGCCCGAGCTTACATTCGAACAGCCTCGCGCCCCCACAGGCGGCGGATTTGGCGCTCCGGTCAGCGATTTCTCAATTCCCAAGGTCTCCCCATTCATCGTCAAAATGGATGCGCCGCAGCCGGAAGTGGAGATTCAGAAGCACAGTCTCGTCATGAAGCTGCGCAACCTGTCCGCCACCTACCCGCTGGAAAAAGAAATCACCACGATCGGCCGACCGGACAGCGACACGCAGAACTATCCGGACATCGAAGTCGATCTCGACGACGGCGTCTCCCGCAAGCACGCCGAAGTCCGCCAGCGCGGCAATGCATATTTTGTGGTCGATGTCGGCAGCACCAACGGCACCATCCTGAATGGCGAACAGATCCGTGAGTTCAAGGAAATTCAACTGACGCACGGCGATCGTATCCGTGTGGGCGAACGAACCGAGATCGTCTTCGAGTGAGCGGTTTCTCCGTGCGGCGCAATGTCGCCAATGTCTATCGCGAGCCGTCCACTTCGTCTGAAACCGTCACGCAGGCAATCTTTGGAGAGATTGTCCGCGTGACCGGCGAGGAGGACGGTATGCGTCACATCACGCTGCCGGATACGTACACCGGCTGGGTTCGCGCCGACGCTTTGCTCCCCACATACGATGATGGCGACTTCCTCAAAACCTCCATCGCCACCCTCTTCGCCGAAATTTTTTCCGAGCCCGCCATCCAGTCAGAACTGATTGTGAAGTTCTGTGTCGGCAGCCGCGTCACCCTGGCCCAGCGTCCCTCCGTTGGCGATTTTATTCCGATCCTGCTCACTCAGGATAAAGTCGCCTATATTCACCGGATGTGCCTGGATATCTCTCACGAGCCAAAGGCGGGGATCGACGCCATGGCCGCGCCGTCAGCGGACATGCCCCTGGATATCGCGTCGCTGAAGCGGCGTGTCCTGGAGGCGGTCGGCGAGCATGCCGTGGAAGTCGGCAAGCGCCTGATCGGCACGCCGTACCTTTGGGGCGGCGTCACGCCGTTTGGTATTGACTGCTCGGGGTTCGTTCAGCTTTCCTATCGGCTTAGCGGCGTACAGCTGCTGCGCGACGCCTATCAGCAGTTCGCCGACCGCCGCTTCGCCCGATGCGATGACGGGCGTTCGCTGGAGAACGCAATCCTGGCGCCGGGAGACTTGCTGGCGTTTCAGCGCGAAGGCGCATCCAGAATCACGCATATCGGAATGGCGATCGGCGACGGTCGATTTATTCATTCGTCCGGCGATCAGGGCGTCAACATTGAAGACTGCACATCGGAGCGCTACGGCGCGACATTCCAGGGGGCCGTACGCTTATCTTCGGACTCCGATCTTGCGATCGAGGCCGCGTAGGAACGGATTCGCCTCAATGGTTTTCGAAAGCGAATTGCGCTCGCACCAGAACTGAAACCCAATCAGCAGAACCACAACGACCGCCTGCCAGGCCAACGGCAAAATTGCGCTCGCCGCCACTCCCAGCACTGCCCCGAATGAGTTCGATCCGGTGTCTCCGATCATCGCCTGTCCGGCGGCGTCCATTGGATAGATGACCGCCGCCATCCCCACGGCGATAAACAGCGCAAACCCCACATTCAGCTGATGCACGTTCGCCAGTACGGCGGTCAGCACAGCGGCGGAGCAGAAGAACACAAAGAGGCAGCGGCCCGGGCGCAAATCCAGCAAGTTAAGCGAATTCGCGCTCAGCGCGATCAATGCGGCCGCAAGCGCGAAGCGCCATAGATCGCCGTTCCCTATCAGCCATCCGGCGCCCAGGGCCACCGCTCCCCCGCCCAGCGCTTTGACGGCTCCAGTGGTCAGCCGTCCTTGCGCGAGCGCTCGAAAGTGTCCACGAAATCCGCCCACGGAACGATCGCCGGCGAGGTCGTCGTACATCCCTAGTATCCCAAACCCGATCAGCACCAGGAAGTAGGCCGCGAAGACACGGCTCGCGGGGCCGCCGGCGAGCCATTCGAAGCCGTAAATGAAATCGCCGGCCAGCACAAAGGCGAGGCCGGCGATACTGGGGATCCGCTCGCCCCGGAAGTTGGGCTTCCGGAGGTCGTAGCGCACTGTCAGCCAGGCGGTTGCGCCCAGGCCGAAAAAGAACCCGATCGAGATCAGAACAAGCTCAAGAATAGTCATGCGTTCACAACGATGATCATGCGTTCATGGCGAGCGGGATAAAGGCTCGGGCGCGAACGCTTACCTGCGCGGCGATCCGTTCGGCCACTTCCCGGAAGATCTGGGCATACGGGCCATCGGGATTCAGAACCACGGAAGGCGTTCCCTGATCGGCGTCGGCGCCGATATCGATCGCCAGCGGGATACCGCCAAAGAACGGCACATTCAGCGCCTCCGCCGCCTGCTCGCCGCCGCCGTGCGAGAACACATGGTGGCGCGAGTTGCACGTAGGGCAGAGGAAGTAGGACATGTTCTCGACAATGCCCAGGATCGGCACATCCAGTTTCCTGAACATCGCGACGGCCTTCACCGCGACAGCGGCGGCGAGATCCTGCGGCGTCATGACGACGACCGCGCCCGACAGCGGGATCGCCTGCGCCAGCGTCAGCTGCGCGTCCCCGGTGCCCGGAGGCAGGTCCACGATCAGATAATCGATCTCTCCCCAATCCACGTCGCGCAGGAACTGCTGCACGGCTTTGGCGACCATCGGCCCACGCCAGATAACCGCCGAGCCGCTCGGCTGCAAGAATCCCATGGAGATGATCTTGACGCCGTACCGTTCGATCGGAAGAAGCTTTTCCTTCTTCTCATCCGTGATGGGCTTCTCGTCCTCGACGCCCATGATCAGCGGGATCGACGGTCCATAGATATCGGCGTCCATCAAGCCGACCTTGGCGC
>JAOQAA010000375.1 GCA_025963815.1 Capsulimonas sp. | reverse complement strand
GCTTCGCCGTCCTTCGCCTTGGTCTCGGAGTCGATCGTGGCGACCAATTGGTGCGGGCCGGCGGTCAGGTAGAAGGTGACGATGTCGCCCATGGGCTCGGAGACGTCCACCAAGGTGCGGATGGTGTTGGCTTCCGTGGATTCGACGGGGTTCTTCAGGCTCTTGTCGAAGATGTCGGCGGGGCGGATACCGAACACGACGGACTTGCCGGCATACTGGGCCAGCAGGGCGTCATCGATCGGCGGCGCGGCGACTTTGAACGAGCCGGCGTCGACCGTGTAGCCGTTCGCGCTCTTCACCAGGGTGGCCTTGACGAAGTTCATGCTCGGGGTGCCGATGAAACCGGCGACGAACATATTCACCGGGCTGGTGTAGATGTTCATCGGGGTGTCGCACTGGTTCAGCAGACCGTCTTTCATGACGGCCATACGGTCACCCATCGTCATGGCTTCGACCTGGTCGTGCGTGACGTAGATCGTGGTGATCCCGAGGCGGCGGTGCAGCTTGATCAGTTCGGCGCGGGTCTGGACGCGCAGCTTGGCGTCGAGGTTCGAGAGCGGTTCGTCCATTAGGAAGACCTGAGGCTCGCGGACGATGGCGCGGCCGAGGGCGACGCGCTGGCGCTGGCCGCCGGAAAGCTGCTTGGGGGTGCGCTGGAGCAGGGACTCAAGGCCGAGCTGGCTCGCGGCTTCGTTGACGCGGCGCGTGATCTCCGTCTTGGGGACCTTACGCAGCTTCAGGCCGAACGCCATGTTCTCATACACCGTCATGTGCGGGTAGAGCGCATAGTTCTGGAAGACCATCGCGATGTCGCGGTCCTTGGGGGAGACATCGTTGACGATGCGGTCCCCGATCAGGATGTCGCCTTCGGTGATCTCTTCGAGACCGGCGATCATGCGCATCGTGGTCGTCTTGCCGCATCCGGAGGGACCGACCAGGACCATAAATTCTTTGTCCCGGATCTCCAGGTTCAGGTCATTGACGGCGGTGACTTTATTGTCATACCGCTTAAAAACGTTTTTGAGTGTAACTTGCGCCAACTTGTTTAGCTCCCCGGCTCGGCGGCTTCGGCCGCCTCGCCCCATTGTCCATCAAATACGATCTCCGACAGCGGACGGCGAACGCGCGCGGCCAGCTCTCTCTCGCGCAGGTTCTCCGGCAGACTGTTCGGGTCGCCCTGGTATCCGACGGCGATGGCCGCGACCGGGTCGTAGCCCTCCGGTATCGACAGCGACTCGCGCGCCTTGGCGGCGTCAAAGCCGGCCATCTGGTGAACATGCAGGCCCAGCGCCATTGCCTGGACGGTCAAATGGGCGACTGCTTGTCCGACATCGTGAAATGCATGCGGGTTGGGCTGATCCTTGGAGTTCCGCATTTTGGCGACGGAAAGCATCAGCACCGGCGCTTGTCCGGCCCAAAGCTGGTTGCCGGGAAGCAAAATCTGGAAGAGGCGATCGTAGGCCGCCGGATGCGTCGCCCACACGCCGATGAGAAAGCGCCATGGCTGCTCGTTCATGGCGGACGGCGCCCAGCGGGCGGCTTCCAAGATGCTTTCTATTTTTTCGGGCTCAACCGGGCGATCCTGGAACGCGCGTGGACTCCACCGTTCCCGCAGCAGCGGATGCAAAGCGGGAACGTCGTTTGAAGATTGCGTCATGACGATTATTGCTGTTCCAAGAGAAAACTGAGAGAATAACGCAAATATTGTACTCGATTTTTGCGGAAAGAACGGCGTGGAACGGTGAAGGGAAGCTTATTAAGCCCGGCAAACGCGGTTTGGACCAGAACGTTCCCCGTTTTCGCCATCATCCGTTTTCTTGGGGCCGTAATCGTTTACGATTCGTTTTCGCTCATCACTGCTTGTGCGACGTTGGTTGCATGCGGACTATACTTCGCTCCGCGTACGCTTCCGAGGCGCCGAAGCGTCCCGGAAGCATAAGAATTACCTCAGCCGCCCCAAGGGGCAGCTGAGTTGATCAGGAACGAAGCCCATCCAGTGTGATAAGAGCGCTGGAGGCGACGGTTCCTTCGCGAGAGATCGTCTGGACGCCGCGGCTGGACGAATGGCCGCCGTTGCGTTGGAACGCCACGCTCAGACCCCAGATAATCAGGCCGAGCAGGATCAGGATGCCCGCCACGGAGAGCGCCAGGACGACCACGTTTTTGGTCTCCGAGCTCATGCTTCCCTGTCGGTTATCCGGCGCGTAACCAGGGTACTGGGTCGGGTAGGGCCGGCCGGGCTGCTGCGGGGGCGGCGGATATCCTTGATTGGTCGCGGGGGCGTTGGCGCCGTAGCGTACTTGTCCCGGCGCGAAGGCGGGAATGCCCGAAATCTCCGGCGGGACGGTGCCCGTGTTCATGGAGCCGCTGAAGCCGCCGGCGGGCATCTGCATGCCCTGCATCTGCGCGGTCTTGTTTCCAGATTCCAGCGCGAACTTCTCGGCGCGAATGTCCGCCGCCATGGCCGCCGCGTTCTGGTATCGGAAGTTGACGTCCTTCGCCAGACCCTTCTGCAGGATCGAGTGCATGCCGGGCGGCACGCCCGTCGGCATGGGCGGCTGGATGTTCATGATGTTGTACGTGATGGTGATGACGCTGTCGCCCGCGAAGGGCTTGCGTCCGGTCAGCATCTCGTACAAAGTAATACCCATCGAGAAGATGTCGGTGCGGTGGTCGACCGTATGCGAAGCGACCTGCTCGGGAGACATATAGCTCGGCGTACCGAAGACCTGGCCGTGGGCGGTGATGCTAGGCTCAGCGGTGATGCGGGCGATGCCGAAGTCCGTCAGCTTGATCACGCCTCCAGGGAGGATATGAATGTTGTCCGGCTTGACATCGCGGTGCACGATGCCTCGGGAGTGGGCGTAGCCAAGCGCGTCGCAGAGCTGCAGCGCGATCTCCAGGCTTTCCTTCACCGGAAGCGCGCCCTGCATCTGCTGGATTTCGCGCAGGCTATGGCCTTCGAGATATTCCATGACGATGAAGTGGCGCTCGCCTTCCTGGCCGACGTCGTAGATCGTGACGATGTTCGGATGGGAGAGCGTGCCCGCCGCCTTGGCCTCGCGGTAAAAGCGCTCGATGCGCTCGCGCTTCTGGCTGCCGGAAAGGTGCTGCGGGATCGCCAGTTCCTTGATCGCCACGCGGCGGCCCATCGAGGGGTCGACGCCTTCATAGACGATGTCGTTGGAGCGGGCAATTTCCCGGATGACCCGGTACTTTCCAAGGATCGTGTTGTTCTGGACGGCCACGGTGAATTCTCCCAATAATAGCAGACGCCGCCCGGTTACGGAGCTGACGTGAAAAGGATCAAAGGATGTCGCGGGCGCTTATTTGCGCCGGCCCCAGGCGCGCTTGTCTTGCTTGGCTCCGTCGCCGGCCGCCGCGGCTTCTTCCGTTTCTTCCACGAAGGGCTTGATTTCGCGGATTGAGAGAACGACTGCTGTGATGTTGTCGCGGCCGCCGCGCTCATTCGCCTCTTCCACCAGCCGCATAGCGGCGATGGACGGGCTATGCTCCAGCGCGATCCGCTGAATGTCCGATGCTTCCAAATGGCCGCTCAAACCGTCGGAACACAATACGAAGATATCGCCTTCCTGCATAGCGTGGGTGGTGATATCGGATTCGATGGTGCTCGCCGTGCCGATGGACCGGGTGATGATGTTGCGGAAGGGAGACGCCTGCGCCTCCTCCAACGTCATCGCGCCGATGCGAACTTGCTCAGCGACCCAGGAATGGTCTTCGGTGATCTGGCCGATCTCGCCGTCCCGGATCAGATAGCAGCGGCTGTCACCGACCTGCGCGACGGTGATCATATCCTCACGGATAATCGCGCATGTCAGGGTCGTTCCCATGCCGTTGCGCTCGGTGATCATCTGCGCCGTGTCGTAGATCAGGCCGTTTGCTTCTTCGATGGCGCGCCGCATGTTGGAGTGAGTGTCGGGCGAAGGTGTCGAATAGTAGGAACGGATGACGATCTTCAGCGCGAGCTCGCAGGCGATCTGACCGGCCGAGTGGCCGCCCATGCCGTCCGCAACGCCGTAAAAGCTGCCCTTGCTGGCGAGAACGGCGGGATCTTCCGGCTCGTAGAAGTCGAACTTGTCCTCGTTGTTCTCACGAACGCGGCCGAGATCGGTTTTGGCGCCGAGTTTTACCGTCGCGAGAACGCGAGGTGTGCGTCCCAGCTCCGCCCATCCCTCATTCATCTCATCACGGCTGAATTGGACCGTCTTTTCCTGTGCGGCCATATAATCTTGCATATGAGTGCTTGTCCTTCATTCTTCAAACGCGGTTTGGGAGTTGATCCCGCCGCGATCTTTGCCGACGGCCGTTTCGGGCCTTGCGATGATAATTAAAGATTATTCCGAAATTGCCGATCCATACCCGCCCGAGCCTCCGGCGATCGGCTCGAACCGGAAGATCGTTCCGCCGATGACGATCTCGTCGCCCGGCTTCAAGAGCACCGGCGCGTCCGCCTCAAGGCGCTCGCCGTTGAGCAGCGTTCCGTTCGTGCTGCCGAGGTCGGTGAGCTGGAAGGCGTCGCCTTCCGCAATGATTTGGGCGTGGCCAGTCGAGACGTAAGGATCGTTGCGCAGGACGATCGTGCTCTCCGCGTGCCGTCCGAAGGTCGTCAGCCCGTCGATCAGTGGGTGGTCCCAGATGACGTCGCCGCGTGTCACCACGAGCTTAGCAATGGACGGCGTCTGCGCGGCGCTGGGCTCCGGGAAGACGCGCTCCATGGCGATCGGCTCGAACTCGCCGCCGCGGCCGAGCATTCCGCTCATATCCATTAGCGGACTTCCCATCAAGGGCATGTCCAGCGATTGCTCCAGGACCGGCTCCGGCTCGGATTCACGCACCCGCACGCCTTCTTCTCCAGGAACGCGCAGAACGACGCGGATGCTGCCGAAGCGCACCGTGTCCTCGTTTTGCAGCACGCGCGTGGCGCCCGGCGCCATCCGCTCGCCGTTGATCTGCGTTCCGTTGGTGCTGCCGAGGTCCTCGACGCTCACCTGGCCGTTCTCATTGACATCGATGCGCGCATGCTGGCGGGAAATCGTCTTGTCGGGAAGCAGAACATCCGCGCCTTCGCGACCGACCATGTTCGGGCCGACCTTCAGGCGATGCTGCCGTCCGGTGTCTTCCTCAAACCAAACGCTCCAGGACGGCGTTTCCGCCGTTTCGGTAAGCTCGAAGCCGGCGGTGGGCAGCGTCGTGAGCATCACTCCGCATTCCGGGCAGAACTCTTCCGTTCGCGGGACGCGTGCGTTCACCACAGGACAGTTGCCCGCGGCCCCGATCGGACAGCGCGCCGCGAATTCGGAGAGGTCTCCGGCGGGCTCGGCTTCTTCCGGCGTATCCACCTGCGCCGCAACGAACGTCGCCTTGTCGTACTCCGCTCGCTTTGAGGGCGAGGTCAGGACTTCATAGGCTTCCTTCAGCTCGGTAAACGCCTCTTTATCCCAAAGATATTGCTGGGCAAGACGGCGGTACGCTTCGCGGATCTCCGGGGCGGCGCAGCCAACGGGAACTTCGAGTATTTCGTAATAATTTTTCACGAGAGCCTGACCTGATCGAGATTGAATACCGTATCCATCAATAGTTTTTCGGTGGCGCCGCCGGAGAAGATCGCCGTGCGCGCCTTTGTGATCCGCGCGACGGCGTCGCCGCGCCCATACCGATTCGCCTGCGCCTCCAGAACGTCGAAGGCCGCTTCGAGCGTTTCCTGGGGCATTCCCTGCTTGCGCAGCTCCATCATCGTCTTGTCCAGACTGCGGATCGAGCGCCACCAGTCGGCGATTTCCCGCACGCCGGCGTCCGATGTCTGGTTTACGGTCTCCAGGTCGGCGACGAACTTCGTTGTCAGGTCTGCGCTCAGTCGCTCGATCAGCCCTGTCGCGCCATCCTCGTAAATCAGTTCGGCGCGCGCCAGTCGATAGGTTCCCACGGGACGCGGAGATGTCTCCATCTCCCAAAGCGAAAGCTGCGACGATCCCTGCTCGATATCATCCAGCGTGACTTCCGCCGTCCGGTTGCCGAAGACCGGCTGCCGACCATGAACCTGACGGACACTGACACCGCTCGGAACCGTCAGCCGCAGTCGCACCTGACGGGCGACGATCCGCGAAAGCCGCTCAATCTCGGCCCGAAATGCTTCCGGGATCTCCTCGGGAGTCTCCACATGGGTGAAGGAGCCGCCGGAACGCCGTGCGAGGCCCGAAATAAACTCGTCGTTATAATCGCCGCCCAGACCGATCGCCGATACACCGATCCCGCGCGCGCGCTGCTCGGCGACTTGGCCCAGAATACTGCCGAAGTCGCGCGTGCCTGCACTAGGCTCGCCGTCCGTCAGAAGCAGCAGACGATTCACGCTGTGCTCGGTCTTCGCGGCGCCGAGTTGGTTGAACGCGGCGAGCATGCCGTCATAAAGATTCGTCG
>JAOQAA010000341.1 GCA_025963815.1 Capsulimonas sp. | reverse complement strand
ACAAGCGCCGATGGGTAAGTACATGAAGAAGATCCAAAAGTTCTTCGCCCGAATCACCGGTTCGATTTTCGACCATTAACGCCGTGTTTATTTATACGGCGGTTTAATATTTTTTATAGGAGATGGTTTCACATATGGCGCTCGGAATACGCGACGAAACCCCGTTCGCCCGCATCAAGGTGATCGGATGCGGCGGCGGCGGCACGAACGCCGTCAACCGGATGATTGACGCCGGACTGACGGGAGTCGAGTTCATCGCGATGAACACCGACAGCCAGGTCCTCGATATCAGCGCGGCTGACTACAAGCTGCAACTGGGTGAGAACCTGACGCGCGGCCTCGGCGCCGGCGGTAACCCGGAAGTCGGCAAAGCGGCGGCGGAAGAATCTAAGGGCGATATCAAGAAGGCGCTGGAAGGCGCCGACATGGTGTTCATCACCGCCGGCATGGGCGGCGGCACCGGCACCGGCTCCGCGCCTGTGATCGCCGAAATCGCCAAAGACCTTGGCATACTCACGGTCGCCGTGGTCACCAAGCCCTTTAAGTTCGAAGGCCCCCGCCGGTTCCGACTGGCCGAAGAGGGCGTCGATGCGCTGCGCGACAAAGTCGACACGGTGATTATTATCCCGAACGACCGTCTGCTCGGCGTCGTCGAGAAGCGCGCCACTCTGGTGGACGCCTTCCGTGAGGCCGACGACGTTCTGCGCCAGGGCGTGCAGGGCATCTCCGACATCATCACGATCCCCGGCATCATCAACGTGGACTTCGCCGACGTCCGCGCGATCATGCTGAACGCCGGCACGGCCCTTATGGGCATTGGCGTCGCCAGCGGCGAGAACCGCGCCGTGGACGCCGCGCAGGCCGCCATCGCCTCTCCATTGCTGGAGACCAGCATCGAAGGAGCCCGCGCCGCATTGATCAACATCACTGGCGGCGCCGACCTGACGCTCGCCGAAGTGACCGAGGCCACCGAACTGATCCAGCAGGCGACGGACCACGAAGATGCGAACATCATCTTCGGGGTCGTCCAGGATCTGCGCATGGAGAACGAAGTGCGCATCACGGTCCTCGCGACCGGCTTCGACCAGCGCCTCCCCGTCTCCGTGAACGCTCGCCAGGCGATCAACACGCAGCCCGCGCCGCCGCCGCCGTCACAAACCGCTGCATATGCGCAGCCGACACAGCCGGCCGCTCAGACGCAGCCCCAGCAGCCCGCTCCCGCGCCTGCCGCCCCGGCCCCCGCGCCGCGGCCCTCGCCGGACCAGGACGTGGATATCCCGGCGTTCCTGCGGCGTCGGTAGAGACCTATTCCCCCGCGCTATAGCGCGTTTCCCCCTTTTCCCAGCAAGGCCCTTTGGGCGGGCGGGAAAAGGGGAGCTAACAACTTGATTCCAGGCGAGTTTTGTCGCCTCTCACGAAGAATAATGCCCATCCACATTTGGCTAAACCAATATGGATGGGCCTTTGTTCTTTTTTACACTACGGAATACTCGCCTGGACAGCAGTTACGAACGCCCCTTTTCCCGCCCGAAGGGCCTTGCTGGGAAAAGGGGAGGCCGAAGTTTACTTCGGTGGGGGAATAGGTCTCTACACCCCCGAAAAACTCTCCAAGATCGCCAGTCCCACCAATCCTGATTTCTCCGGATGAAACTGCGTCGCCCACACATTGCCGCGATGGATCGCGGAGCAGAATGTCACGCCGTAATCAGTCGTCGCGGCGATGTCGGCGGGATCGTCGGGGGCGCAGTAGTAGGAGTTCAGGAAGTAGGCCATCGGGTCGCCGGCCGGCTGACCGTGGGCGAGCGGGGTTCCGGGGGTGAATGCGATGTTGTTCCAGCCGATTTGGGGAACTTTAAGGCCCTCGCCCATGAAGCGCTTGACCTGGCCGGGAACGACGTCGAGGCCGCGCACGCCGGGCTCGCCTTCCTCGCTGGTTGTGAGCAGCACTTGCATGCCGACGCAGATGCCTAAAAACGGGCGGCCGGAGGCGATGAAGTCGAGCGAGATCTTGTCGATACCCGAATCGCGCAGGGACTGCATGGTGGAGTCGAACGCTCCGTCTCCGGGCAGGACGGCTTTGTCGGAGGCGAAGATTTCCGCAGGGTCACTGGTCACAAACGCGCCGTGGGCGCCGATTTTGTGAAACGCCTTTTCGACGCTGCGCAGATTGCCCATTCCGTAATCAATAATCGCGATTTTCATTACCGGTCCCAACGCTCCACGGCGGGATACTCGATCTTGCCGCGCGTCGGGCTGAGGCCCGCGCAGCGGATCGCTTCCTGCGCGACCGCGATCTGCGCGGGCGTTGACAAGAAAGAGATCGTAATCGGCTCACTGCCGTCATTAATGTGGATAGAGTACATACGGCGTGAGCGGTCCACCCGAGAGACTTGCGGCCATGTCACCGACGATTTGCCAATCAGCCAGTTCTGCGTGATCCCCGTGTCGTCCACCCGGACCCGAAACGAGAGAACCGCGAACAGGAGAAAGATAAAGCCTGCGGTGAGCACGCCTGCCACGAAGGCATTGTTGAACTCGTGGTGTTTCAGCGAAACGCCGGTCGCATACAGACCCACGACCGAGAATATCCCCATTCCTATTCGGAAAGTGTTCCCAGCGCCGAATGAGTGTGGGAAGGTGATGGCCGGAAGTTCTTTGACAGCCATGGGTTTTACAGGCTCCCCTTCGTGCTGGGGATGCCGTGCACACGAGCGTCATGCTGCTTGGCGGCGTCCAGGGCGCGCCCAAAGGCTTTGAACGCCGCTTCGGCGATGTGATGCGAGTTTGCGCCTCGGCGCTGCTCGAAGTGCAGTGTCAGACCGGCGTTCGCGGCGACCGCCCGAAAGAACTCGGCGACGAGCTCCGTGTCGAACGTCCCGATCTTATCCGAGGGAAAGACAAAATCGGACACGAGCAGACCGCGTCCGCTCCAGTCTAGAGCGCAGGTCACAAGCGCCTCGTCCATGGGCACGACGGCGTGGCCATAGCGTACGATGCCCTTTTTATCCCCGGACGCCTCGCGCAGGGCCGTTCCCAGCGCAATGCCGATGTCTTCCACGGTGTGGTGATCGTCGATGTGCAGATCGCCCTCGGCCCGCACTGTCAGGTGCAGCAATCCGTGCCGTGCGATGTGAGTGAGCATGTGGTCGAAGAAGCCCACGCCGGTGACGATTTCGCTCTCGCCATCTCCGTCCAGCGTGACTGATAACTGTATATCCGTCTCGCGCGTTTTGCGCGCGATGACGGCGGTGCGTGCCTGTGTCATGCCCTGGATTGTACCAGAGGGGCGGGGGTTTGTCTAGGGCGGGGCGTGTGGGCTCTCATCCGCTCAGCAGAGTAGGATGGCCCCTCCACCCCAATTCTGGGGAACCAGAGCAAGACTCCCCCTGGGCCCCAAAGGGGGGAAACCGAAGTGCGATTGCGTGGCAAAACCAAAGCGTTGTCACGCCTTCGACATTATGGTTTGCTCCCCAGTCGGGGCGGGGCATCCTCATCCGGTCCCCCAGAATTGGGGCGGAGGGGCTTCTTCTCTCCGGGAGAGGGACCGAGGGTGAGGGCTTCTCTTATGCCTTTGCCTCAATCGTCAGCAGATCGCGGCTAGCGTTTGCCTCAACTTGAACCTCGACTTGATCGGGCGCATTGCCGCTCTCATCGTAGATCACCAGTGAGTTGTCGCCGGACTTGAGCCAGTTGTTTGGGATGTAAAGGCCGTCGATGGGAATCTTCTCGGGGTAGCGTCCCAGATTATGTCCGTTCACCCAGATCGAGCCGTGCGAGAGGCCTTTGGGGATGACCCGCCACACTTGGCCCGCACTGACGCCGGATGGCGCTGAAATCTTGGCGCGATAGAAGCGCGGGACGCTGGTCTCGGATTTCTGATACGCCTGCCAGCCTTTCGCGGAGAGAGGATCGCCGGGGCCGCCGCGCAGTTTCCAGCCGGTGATGGGCTGCTGGAAGATGATGCTGGTCAGCTGCGGCGCATCGGTCATGCCGCCCGTATTTGCCGTATTCTCGACAAGCACAGAAAGTACATTCGGACCGGCGTCGTTCCAGGCGCTGCTCAGGTCAACGGTGAACAGCTCATTCCAGCCTTCGTGCGTCGCGAGTTTTTTACCGTTAAGGAAGACCGTCGCGTTGTCATCGACAGCCGGGAACGTGACGCCATGGTATTTGACGTCCGCGGCGATTGCTGGCAGCGTTGTCTGGAGCCAGACGAATCCCTTCTGTTTGTCAAATGGATCCTGCCCGAGTGTGTAATCGCTCCAGCCTGCGGCGTCCGAGGCCGGAGGCGTGGTGTGACTGTCGACTGTCGTCACGCGCCACTGGTTCAGAACCGTGGCGCCCTCGGCCTGCTGGACAAGGTTCGCGGCGCCGTAAAGCCCCTTGGGAGAAAGGTTGGTGATCGGGCCGAGGTAGCTGACCATTTTCTGCCGGCCGTCGTGCGCGGTAAAGGCGGCGAACTTGTGCTGGCCTGCCGTCAGATGGACATTCACGGCGGCGCCGTGAATGAACTCTGATCCGACGGGGGAACCGTCCACGAACGGCAGCCAGCGGTCCGCCACCGAGTCGATCTTGACCGTGTAGTCCCCTGTTTTGGCGACCGTAATCGTGCTGCGGTACCAGGCGTTTGCCGTAATGTCGTTGTCCGCCCCCATTTGTGGCGGGGTGGAGCCGGTCATCCAGGCCGCGTCGTTATAATTGACGGCGGCTTCATCGGCTCCGCTCTTCGCTTCCCACTTGCTCAGGTCGAGCGTTGTCTTCCGCTTCGCCATATAATCGTTGGCGGGGAAGCGCTGCGGCGCGTTTTCCCCACTATAGATGACTGTCTCGAAACTTGGGTCCGCTTCGGGGATCGGGATCCAGGGCTTTTCGTAAGTTAGGTGGAGGCGGCCGTTTTGCGTGGTGGCTTCCGAAACGTACTCAGGGCCGCTGACGACGTAGTTCTTGCCGCCCGCTTCCACAAACCAGGTTCGGTCGGCGCGCGCGGTGCTGACGGCAAGGATCCGCACGCGGTGAGAGCCCACCGCGAAGGTATATTCGTCTACCCCGGTCTGCGGGAACTTGGCGTTCAGCGTCAGTGTGTTGTTGTCGATTGTCTTCAGGTCGGACGCGCCGGCGGCGATCGACGCCGGCGATTCGGTTTTGAGCAGCAGCTGGCCCATGGAGCCCGGCTGACCGTGAATGACGAGAGTCGTGGTGTCGTCCTGGGTAACGATCCCCATAATGCGCGTCGCCGCGCGCGTAATTGTCACGCCAGGCGCGATTTCATAATCCCGCACGAACCCTGCGATCTCGCCTGGCTCCAGCGTGATAGATCCGAGCGCCAGCTCGTTTGCCCCATTCGGACCGCCGATCGTTGTCTGAACGGGAGACGTTCCAGGATTGTCCAGGAATAAGATCGTTCCCGCAGGGCTTCGGCGCGCGAATGCCTTCACATCCGGGCTGCCCGCGGCGCCCGAGTAGTCAGCATTGGCGCTTGTGCTAGTTTCCAAAATGGTCTGGAAGCTGCGCGCGAACCAGGCAGCCAGCTTGTTGCGGTAATAGATCGAGCGCAAGTCTCCGCCTTGGCCGACAGCCGCGCCGTAGTCGTAGCTTGCGGCGTCCTCATCGTTGTTCCAGTAGGCGAAGTTCGTGCCGCCGTGCATCATGTAATAGTTGTA
>JAOQAA010000339.1 GCA_025963815.1 Capsulimonas sp. | reverse complement strand
CGGCCGAAGTTGGAAGCGCTGATTTATAAAGCGTCTGCATTCATATTTATTATGAGTTCAGATTCGATTACTTCATCCGCATGTCTTGACGAGATCGCTATTGCTGAAAATTTGCAAAAAATTATTTTGCCTATCCGTTACAAAGACGGATATGACGATGATCAAATCCCATTCGCACTGCGCCAGCCGCAATGGATATTTGTTCCTGATGTGCGCGAAATTCCAGCACAGATAGATAATTTGGTAGAGGCAATCAATACAGATTTCGATCTGGCGGAAATGCATACTTTTCTCGCGGATCGGTCCACGGACTGGAAAAACAAGGGCTTTCCGAAAGACCGTTTACTGCTGGAGAGAGAAGATCTCCAAAATTCCGAGGCTTGGCTGCTAAAAGTAGACGCACGCGTCGCTAAAAGGCCAAGCGCGTCGGATCTGCAGCGTGAGTATATCAGAGCGAGCCGCGCATACAATACAAACAGCAGCCAGCGCCGCCGGAATATTGTGGCGGGGATCGCTATCGTTATGCTCGGGCTGACTATCGCTTCCATAATTTTTGGCATTGACGCCACAAGGGAGCGCAATTCTGCGCGGACCAACGCTTTCAACGCGACCATGCAAAGTGTTATCGCAGAAATAAATTCTGGTGCGGCAAATCAGAATGCTACGTATGCGAATCTTCAAACGGAGGAGGCAAAGAAACAGACAAAAGAGGCTAAGAAACAGCGCAACTTCGCCGCCGTTCAGAAAGATAAAGCGGTTGCAAGCGCTGGCGCCGCAAAGCGTAGCGCGATTGAAGCGAAGCGCACGTTAGCCGCCCAATACGAAGAGGCAGGACGAAAGCTGCTGCTCGACCAAAATAAACCAGGGCAAATGCTTGTATCCTCGGACGACATCCTAAAAGCACTTTCATATCTGACGGAAGCATATTCGTTAGCGAGTACAGTGGGAAAAGTTACGCCATCACTGCGCTTTCTGTTAACCTGGGGAGCGTATCGAACGAAGGGGCTGACGCTCGCATTGCCTGCGGCTCATACAAGGGGAATCCAAGAAGCTCTTTTCAGCCCTAACGGACATCGCATTCTCACTTGCGGCATGGACGGAACCGGGAGGATCTGGGACCTCCAAGGCAACCTGCTTCATACGCTCGATGACAATGTTGTGAGTGGAGGATATACGGACCATATTGAGAGTGGACTATTCAGCCGTGATGGCCAGATGGTCGCATTGAATTCATTTCTCTTACTGGGAGAAGATGGGGACCATTCCGGATCTGTGTGGAGAGCATCGGATGGTCGGCTTTTGCCTACGACATTGTTTCAATCGGCTGAGGATCCGATGACATTGTTTCAATCGACTGAGAAACCTATCGGCGCTCTGCAGCAAGTCGGCGTCAGTAAAATCGTGGTGGATGCTGGGCGAGTTTTTGTTAACCGGAACCGATCGAATGTGCGATTGCTGCCTTTATTGTTTTCTACTTCTCCTTCAGAATCGACCTCTGCGGCTTTTGATCCGTCCGGTCGAATGGTGGTAGTCGCCTCAAATGAACATCGTTACGCTACTGTCTGGAATTGGGCGGACGCGGCGCCGCCGTTTAAGCGGTTTACTGGTGTTGTGGCGGCGAATCACAATTTTGTGCTTTACTGGCGGGCTAACCGAGGATACCTCTACTCATTAAGCAAAGCATCAACCAGCGTATTTCCATCCCGTTTCGATATTCCTGACACCGCAGCAATCAGTGATTCGGGGCGTTATATTTTTCTCAGCAGAAAAGATGTATCAACATCTCGTGTCAAAAGTGTAATTTTCGATCTTGTTACCAGGAGAGTCGTGACTCAGTTCACGCTGGATGAATTGCCTTTCGAGGCGTCTTTCTCATCGAATGAAGACCGATTTGTGGCCGTTATGGGCAAAACGATTATTCGCATAACAGGGCTTTCCCATCAGTGTAAATTCGGATCAATGAAATTGCCTGACGATCAAGCCTCGGAATTTTATATCGATCCAAAGCAAGGGCGCTATGTTGCTAGCTGGGCTGTCGCCGGCAGTCAGGATGAACGTATTCAGGGATGGGACCTCGACCGCAATAAGCTAGTGGTGGACATTGATACAAGCCGCATTAGTAACCCCTGTTTTTCGCCAAACGGCGATATACTTTACGCCGTGGATCGGGATTGGATTTATTCTTGGGTGCTGGGCGGTGCGCTTCACCGTCAAAAATCACACCAAGAATTGATTCCCTGGACTCGAAGGCGCGCCGTTGCGCCAATGGCAATTTCCTTTAATAACGATGGTTCGTTATACGCAACCTATGGAGGTGTCTATGTCTCAAAATCAAATGTGCGTGTTTCAGAATTTGACACACCTGATCATGGGACGCAAGCCTCATTCAGTCCTAGAAACGACTTTGTGGCGTCGGTGGATTTTGAGGGGACGACACGTCTCTTTAATCTGCTGGACGGACGCCTGCTTGCCAGTATGTTCATGCCACCGGGTGTCGATCGTGCATATTTCGACTCGTCTGGCGATCATCTTGTGACACTTAACCGGAATAAAGAGGCTTGGGTTTGGAACTTACGCTTCCCCTGGTCCAGTCCGGCGGCGGTTAAGAAGTGGGCGCGTACGGTTCTGCCATATCAGGTGGTAAAC
The DNA here is from genome assembly GCA_025963815.1 of Capsulimonas sp. Lineage (GTDB taxonomy): Bacteria > Armatimonadota > Armatimonadia > Armatimonadales > Capsulimonadaceae > Capsulimonas. The sequence continues at coordinate 1,396 of JAOQAA010000339.1, read as the reverse complement.
GGATCCGTTCAACTTCGGAGTGCGGAGGATCATGGAACAGTTCGGCGCGTGCGTCTGCATGATTAGATCATCAACGCGATAACGGTATCAGAGAACTGAAGGTGTGCTATGGAGGTGTTTGTTCTGGAGCATATGCATACGTTTGATGATGGGGATCAGTCATGCAAGATGATTGGCGTGTATTCCTTTCGAGAACTGGCGGAGCTTGCGATGAAGCGGCTGCGCGTGGAGCCGGGTTTTTGTGATGCGCCGGATGGCTTCGCGATCCGCGCTTACACCGTTGACAAGGATACCAATGGATAATTCACAAAGCCCGGCGGATCATATTCAGGAACTCGTGGAGTTGAGGCGGGGCTGGTCGGACGAGGAAGTGCTTGCGGAATTGAAGGCCATGTCGGTATTGCCGGATGAGGATGATCCGGCGTGGACGGAAGAAGGGACGTGGCGCGATCAGGCGAATCTTTTTGTCGCGCTGGCGGATATCACCGCCGAACGGCGTTTGCGGCCTGCGATCCTTCTGCTGCTGGAGCGCGCCTGTTTTGGCGATCCCGGCGAGATGATGCGCGGCCTGCGCCATAGCTTGGAGGCGATCGTCAACCCGGACTGGGATTACTTGGTCGAGATTTGTATCGCCGCCGCTCGGCTTCCTCAGCGCGGCGCGCGCCTGTGGGCGATCGAGGAGCTGGGCGTGCTGCGCGACAAGCGCGCCCTGCCGGTGCTGGAGGAGGCGCTGCGGGACGAAACGCCGGAGATCCAGTCGGCGGCCGAGCGGTCCATCCAGATGATCCAGCGCGCTGGCTGACGCGGGTGGCGATGTTTCGTGAATGATTTGCTTGGCTTGCAACTTTTTTGATTGGTATATGTCAAACTCTGACATATGAGTGCACGGGCGGCTGGGGGAATCAGTAGGGGTTCATGAAGAAATCTGTTAAGACGGCGATTGGGGCGGGAATTGTGCTCGTGCTGGGGGGCGTGGCGGCGTCGCGGGTCAGTCGCGATCTGCATAAGCCGCCTCCGCCGCCGCGGACGACGGAGGCGAAGCGGGGGAATGTTTCGGTCTCCGTGCAGGAGGTCGGGGCGGTCCAGCCGGTGGATAAAGTCGACGTCCGGAGCAAGGTGGCCGGGCGCATTCTGGTGATGCCGATCGAGGCGGGGCAGCGAGTGCAGGCGGGGCAGCTGATCGCGATGGTGGACCGGACGCTGCTGGACCCGCAGATCCAGCAGACGCAGGCGCAGCTGGACCAAGCGAAGGCGCGGCTGGCGCAGTCGGAGGCGTCGTACCAATTGCAGCGGTCTCAGACGAAGTGGGCGATTGCGCAGGCGGCTGCGGGATTGGAGTCGGCGCGGGCGCATCTGGCGACGGTGGCGGCGGGAGCGCGGCCGCAGGAGATCGCGC
>JAOQAA010000334.1 GCA_025963815.1 Capsulimonas sp. | reverse complement strand
CCTTCGCGAAACGCGGACCGAGATAATCTCGAATAAAAAGCCGCTCCAGTTCGCCGGTCCACTCGCAGGAAGGAAAGTTTTGCGATGACGCCGGTTCGTTCTGCACGTGGACGGCGTAAACGGGAACGCCTGCTTTGCGATACGCCTGAACGTATTTGGCGAGATAGCGCGCATACGTATCCAGCGTCTGCGGGTCCTGCTTAAGCGTGTTGTCGCCGCCATGGTAATCGTTATTGTTCTTGAGCCACGCCGGCGGGCTCCACGCCGAGCCCCAGATTTGCAGCTTGGGAGCATACTTCATGGCGGCGTGGATGTAGGGAATCAGATTGCCTTTGTCCCGCTGATTGGTGAAATATTTCAACTCGTAATCGTTCGGTGTATCGTCCAGCGAATACCAATCGAGACCAAAGTCGCTCGCGCCGATCGGCATTCGGCCAAACGTGAAACGGCAGCCCGTTTTGGGATTGAACAGCGCCTGCATCACCGAAGCGCGATCCAATTCTGACAACGCCCCGAGCGCCTTCCATCCCGTCTCATTGAAGCAGCCGCCAAAGCCATCAATCGTCTGATACGTCGTTTGTGGATCGATGGTGATTTTCGTCACATTCGCGCCCGATGCGTTTGGATCGGCGGCGCTCAGGTCGGCAGTCACCCAGGGCCGCTCCGCCGTAGTGCTAGTCCAGGTCGCTGTCTGCGCGAACGCGGCATGGCCCGCTGCTATCAAACCAAGCGCCGCCACCGCCATTTGTGTTGATCGAAGTGATAAACGTCTCATATTCCCTCATAAGGCCGCCTGCTGATTTCCATCTCTCGAAGATGGATCGTGAAGATCATTATGTCATATCAATCGTAATCAAGACAAACTTCATGAGGGATACGCGAAAGCAAGAGAAACAACGGAGCCGCTAGCCGGGGTGGATCTTAAGGTTGTTCTCAAGCGTCTGGCGGTGCTGCAATCGCCAGCCTTGCGGGGTCTTCACCCACAAATCGCGCACATGCAGGTCGCTAACGAACGTGCCTTTGAGCCGGGCAAACAGCACACGCTTCACCCCCACCCCGTCCGAGTGCAGTTTCATCTCCACCAGAGTCCCGCCCGGCGACGGCGTGACGTTCAAGATGGAGTAGCGGCTTTGGATGCTTTTGATTTGCCCTAGCTGCTTCTGATACCCCTGCCGCGCCGACTCCTTGTTATGCCGCTTCCCCTTCTCATCCACTTCCGTGTAGTCGGGAGTGAAGTAAGACATCATCAGGGGCAGATCACGCCGCTCAAAAGAGGCGTTAATTTCATCATAGACAGCTTCAATGGCGGATTTCGCGGAAGCGCCTTCGGCGGCGGACGCGGCGGATGCGCTAGGCGCACAAGAAATAATGACGCCTGCGGCGAATGCGAGTGTGTACAGAGAAACTACGAATGGTCGGACAAGGGAATTCGGCAAACGGCGACCTCCGGTCGTGGGCAGAGCGTAAACAGCGACGAATGACGCTGCATATCAAAAGATACATACCCATAACGCACACTACCGAACGATATGGCGGCAGATTGAGCACCCCTCTTGACCAAAGCAACGTTTAGGGCGCAAGCGCCCAAAGCAAAGCATCCGGCAGCGTCTTGCGCCAGGCGATAAAATCATGGCCGCCGTCAAACTCGGTATATTTGACCGGGTATCCTCGTTCCTGCAAAACGTCCCGAAATCTTCTGACCGCGTCAATCTGAGAAACCACTTGCAGCACATCTTCGCGATGACGAACATTCTGCTGCGTCTCTTGGCGCCCCACATCCAGATAGAATCCCGTGGAGCTTCTGCGAGAGATGCGCTGGAACTCGTCAATAAGCTGACAGTCATCGGACCAGAAGGAGCCGGATTGAGCGATGATCTTTTGGAAAGCGTCCGGAAACTCTTTCGCGACAAACGCCGCCGCCAGACCGGTATAGCTCAAGCCGACTAATGTTCTTCGCCGGGCGGCTGTTATTCCTGGATAATGTCCCTCCAGCCACACAAGCAGCTCTTCCACGATAAATTTCGCAAATGGTGGATAGCAGGGACATTCCCGCCAGCGCGATTCGACGCTTTCCATCGAAACAAAAACAAACCAGGCGCTCGCGATTTTGTCATTCACAAGGAGTTTGTCGATTACGGCGTTCGCTTCGACCCGATCACGATAAAGTTCTCCATCGAGAAATATAAAGAGATGAGCTGCGTTCAAATTCGTCTCAGGCTCGCGGACCCAAACAAGACGTTCATTTTCTAAATAAGCACTCCTGATTGTGTGAATTGTCTCCATCATATCTCTCCACCAGATTGGCGGAACGATACCACGTTTCCCTTCAAATACAACTGCCGCTCCTCTGGAGTGAAATGCTCGATGGCGTAGCGCAGCGTCGTGCGCGGGAGGGTTTTGTATTGGCTGTCTTGAGCCAGCCAGGCGACGAGCTCGGCGCAGGAGCAGCGTTTGCCAATTTCACGGAGCATCCAGCCGACGGCTTTTTGGATCAGGTCATGCGGGTCGTTTTTGAGGATATCGATGACGACGAAAGCAGGATCGGCGTTGCCTTGTTTGATGTCGTGGAAACAAGAGAGCATGGCGATGCGGCGGCGCCAGAGATCGGGAGAATGGGCGAGATCGATCAGGATCTGCTTGCCGGTGTGCTGTAAGTGTGCACCGACGATATATTCGGCGGTCCCGTCGATCAGGTCCCAGTTGTTGATGTATTGGGTGCTGCTGAGATAGAGGGTGAAGATCGCCTCTTGAGTCTGTAGCGAACCCTTTTGATATTGGTTCACGAGGATGAGCAGGGCGAGGAGGCGGGCTTCATGGTGGGATGAATGCAGAAGCGCTTCGGTTTCGGAGAGGCTCAGGGCTTGGAAGCGTTTGGCGGCCGCGCGGGTCTGCGGGACGGTGAGGCCGAGGAACGAATCGCCCTCGCCGTACTCGCCAGGGCCGGTCTTGAAATAACGGCCCATGCCGATCGCTTTTTGGGGATCGGCATGGGCGGTCAAATAGGCAAGCGCGCCTGAGGCGGTCATGCGGATTACTCGGAAGCGCCGGTGTGGACGGTGAGGCCGATGGCTCGGAGCCACTCCTGCAATTTGGCGACGCGCTGGGTCGGCTCGCTGGGAATGATGACCGGACGGCCGCGGGTGTCCAGGATCAGGCCGACGACGCCGCCTTCGAGGGTGACAGTGATCGGCTTGCCCTTGCCGGCGCCGACATCGAAGTTACGCGCAGGCGTGATCGTGGCTTCCTGGGTCTCGTTTTCTTTCAGCTGGATCAGGCGAAGCTGGCCGAATGGGACGACTTCCGATGTGCTGTCCTTGAAGGCGACGGTCAGGCAGGGCTCGCCTTCCTTCGCGGTTCCGATGGGGGCGACGACGTGTCCGAGTTTGATCAGACAGTCGCGCTCGAAGACCTGGGTGGCGGCTTCGGGAAGGATCGTGGAAAGGACGCCGAGCTGGGGCATCATAAAGATGGAGTCGACGGCGAGCATGGTGACGCCTTCAGGCTGATAGGCGTCGAGCATCATCAGGGCGCTCTGCGCCCGCTCGGGGGCGTGAGAGAGAACGCCGCCGCTGCCGATGATCATATCCAGCTCGATCATGTTGACGAGCGTCTTGCCCGTCGCCTCGCGCTCGAACTCGACGCCGGCTTTAGTCTGCACGCCCTTCAAGCCGCGCGCGAGCGACTTGTGGTGCTCGAAGGCCAGACGCAGCGCCTCGCGGGCGACGGCTTGTTCGATCTGGAGATCGCGCAGGCTCTGTGGAATGGTGGTCGGCCGGATCATCTTGTTGCGCAGCTGATTGCGTAGATAAGCGTCGTCGGCCATGAACGGGATCCAGCGCGCGATATTCGCGATGCCC
>JAOQAA010000313.1 GCA_025963815.1 Capsulimonas sp. | reverse complement strand
TGCTCCACCGATTCCAGCTTGACAATAATCTGCTGATCGGAACGGCGACGGCAGGCAATCGAGAAGAATCGAGGACTGCGCATCATCACGCCCTCGATCACCGCTTGCCCGCCGTACAATTGCCGTTCTTCTGGTTTTGAGAAAGAAGTGTCGCTCATAAGTTTTGACGACAGGACTTTCTTACTTGTTTTTCATACCGTACTTGGTCAAGAACTTATCGACGCGACCGGCGCTGTCCAGCAGCTTCTGCTTACCGGTGAAGAACGGGTGGCAATTCGAGCAGATCTCAACGTGAATGTTCTCACCTGTGGACCTTGTCGGATATACGGTGCCGCAAGCGCAGCTGATGGTTGTCGCTTTGTAATTAGGATGGATACCGGGCTTCATGACTTAACTCTCCTTTGAACCTGTGCTCAAACAGCTTGATATTCTACCTTATTAACACTGCAAAAGGCAATAGTAGTTCCTGAGGAAATTCTAAGATAGTTTGCCCGGGCAACTGGGTACATGGTTTGATATGAGGACGGATACTGAGAAAAAAGATGCGACGACACAATCGGCGAAGTTCATCACCTGGAATCTGGTGATTGGGCTGCTGCTGGCGTTCGGTGCGTTTCACCTGTTTATGGAGATTTTGGAGGCGGTGCACGGCAACGGCAGCCAGATCGCCCATGTGGACCAGTCTATTTTATTATGGCTGCATGCACACCAGCGTCATGGTTTTACCGAGGCCGCTGAACTCATGGCGTTTTTAGGATCGCCGATCTGGGTCGTCAGTCTCGGCGTGGTGTCCGCGATCGCCGGTTTCTTTGTCCGTAAAATTCGGGGCGCGGCATGGACGCTGCCCATCGGGATTGTGGGGGCGGGCATTATCATTCAGTTGATTAAGACGGAAGTGCATCGTGTGCGGCCCACGCTGTTTGTACCGCTGCTGAAAGAAACGGGCTATTCATTCCCTTCAGGGCATTCCTTGATCGCCATGGTCGTTTATGGGCTGATCGGCTACTTCCTGATGCACTTGCTGAAGGGGCGTGTCTCCAAAGCTGTTGTTGGAACGCTGACGGCGCTGCTGATCGTCGCCATCGGCGTGTCACGCTCCTATGTCGGCGTCCACTATCCCTCCGACGTTCTGGCGGGCTGGGCGGCTGGTTTCCCCTGGCTGGTGACATGCTTGGGGCTGCACGAAATTCTTTCCCGACGCTATGCGCAGGCCGGCGAACCTGTGCTGGAAAAGGCGCCGCCAATCGCTCAAGCTGTCTGCAACGCGACGGACAAGAAGCAGGCGGCGTAATTTACGCGGCGATCGCATCGCCGCGATCCGCGCCCGCAATCGCGGCGACCATGGCTTCCGAGCATAGGCCCACCCCGGGGATATAACGCACGCGCGTGTCGCCGGTGCGGCGGATCCATTCGATCAGCGGCGATTCGTCCAGCAGATGCAGCGTGCGCTGCGCATCGGACGCCCGCACCATGCCCTGCGCCGCCGCGCGGTCGCAAAGGGCAAGTACGTCGGCGGGGACTGATTGCTCCGCCGGCTTCTCCTGCCGTTCTCCCATCAGTTCTTTGACCTGCGCGAATACCAGCGACGAATCTAATTCGTCCGTGACCGAGAGCGTGCAGATCGGGCGCATCCAGTCGCCCACCGGCGCTTCTCCGAGCGAAAGCAATACTTCCAAGCCGTGGGGCGATGTGAGGCGGAAATCGGGGAGCAGCGCGCCCTGCGCCGTGAGAATCGGCTCCGGGCTGCGCTTGATCCGCCATCCCGCCGCTTCGCCCTGAACCCGAAGCTTGAGCAGCGCCTTGTGCAGCGCGTCCCCCTGCGCCATGCGCTGGCGCAGCGTGGTTTCATCGGCGCGACGATACTTGCCAAGCAGCGTTTGGAACGTCTCCGGCCCCAGCGACAGCCGCATCTTCTTGCTCGACAGCGTCACATCCACATGTCCCGTCAAATAGCCATGGCCGTACGTCTGCGTCATCTGCATCAGGCAGCGCGACAGACGCCCCGCGTGACGGGGCAGCAGCGACGCTGCGTCTAAATCCGACAGCAATACCGATGTTCCCTCATTCCCAATATGCGCCCGCACCACCAGCGATTCCGCGAAGGCGCGCACATCCGACGCTTGCGCCGAGGATAAGTCCAGGCCGCTGATAAAGATCTCCTGCGCACGCCGAAGCGGTGTGTCCAGGCTGTGAAAGTTATAAAGCGCGACGACGTCCTTCGCCGAGGGAACGGGGCCGATCCGTGTGAGCACCTGGTTCTGCTCGGCGTCCAGATGCATCATCTGATCCCACTCATATGTGGTCACGCCGAAGGGTTCCGACAGCGCCGCGTAACACTCCGCCCGATTCTTTGTCGTCAGAAACCCATGGTAATGCGCATTGACATCACGATATGTATGCGCCCGGATCTCGCTCGGTTTTCGCAGTCCCGCGTTTTCCAGCCGCACCGCGCCCTCCGCGCTCGCCACCTGCGCAAATTTTTGCGTCTCATAACGGTAGTATGCGCCCAGGCACGCCACGACGCCGCGCGCGATTCGGTGATCGCCAAAGAAGTCCACCATCACCTGCGCGTCCAGCTCGCCGCGCTTGCGCCCGACCAGCCCGTCAAATGTCCGAATCGCGAGTTCGACCTTGGCGAGCGCCTTCTTGTCGCGCATCTGATGTGGATAGAGCGAGGCGGGAACGCCGGTAGTGGACGATTTTCGGGCGGTCTTCTTGAAGTCTTCGATACGGAATGCCATGGGTTGTTCTTTCTAGAGGGCCTATTCCCCCGCGCTTTAGCGCGTTTCCCCCTTTTCCCAGTGAAGGGCTAAAGCCCGGAAAAAGGGGTGTTGATCATTAGATTCCAGGCGAGTTTTGTCGTGAATTACGAAGATGTTGGTTCTATCTCAACTCTTCTCACAACTCGGAATACTCGTCTGGATCACAGTTACGAACGCCCCTTTTCCCGCCCGAAGGGCCTTGCTGGGAAAAGGGGGAAGTGCGCTAAAGCGCCGGGGGAATAGGTCTCTAAGAGACAGCCGTTTCTTTCGGCTTTCTCTTGGCCGCCGTTTTCACTTCGCTCGTTCCACGTGCGACGATCTCATACAAGCTGGCCTGTCCGGGTTTGGGTCGCAGCACGCGCCCGAGTCTTTGAATATATTCACGGGTGCTGGACGATCCAGAAACGACGATGGCGACATTGGCGTCGGGCACGTCCACGCCTTCGTTGAGCACGCGTCCGGTGACGATCTTGGAGTAGTCGTGGCGGCGAAAGCCATCCAGAATGGCGCGGCGCTCATCCTGGGCCGTTCGATAGGTGATCGCGGGCAAGGCGAGCTGGCGCGAGAGATCGTGGACGAGGCTGTTCCATTCGGAGAAGACGATGACTTTGTCTTCCTGATGTTTTTCCAGCAACTCTTCGACCGCGCCCAGCTTGCGTGTTGCGTTCATGGCGAGCATTCGCGCTTCACGGTGGGCGCGCAGGGCCTCGCGGGCGGCGGGGTCGTGGCCGGATTGACGGATCAGGGCTTCGAACAAGTTACTGCACCCGAGAAGCATTAACTTGCGTCGATTGGCCGCCATGAACCAGGAGTATTGCGCCGTCAGCTGGTCGTAGCGGACTTGCTCTTCGTCGGTCAGATCGACCGGGACGCGGGTTGCCTTGTAATCGGCGATGTGCTTGTCCCGCGCCAGAGCCGCCGGCTGGCGTTCGTACACCGTCGGCCCGATGAGGGTCGTAAGATCGTCGTGACGACCGTCGGCGCGCTCCAGAGTGGCGGACAGCCCCAAACGGAACGGCGCGGCGCAGCGCGTGGCGATCGTACGATAGGACGCCGACGGCAGATGGTGCGCTTCGTCGAAAACGAGCAAGCCGATATCCGAAAGATCGCGCCTCGGCATCGCCGCCGAATCGTAGGTAATCACCGTGACGGGGCGTCGCGTCCGAAATCCGCCGCCGATCATGCCGACGGCGTCCGGCTCCAGGCCAAATCGCGCGCAGATCGTGTCATGCCACTGGTGCAGCAAATCGATGGTCGGTACGACCACAAGCGTCGTCACCTGCATCGCCGCGATCGCCGTCAGCGCCAGCACGGTCTTTCCCGC
>JAOQAA010000274.1 GCA_025963815.1 Capsulimonas sp. | reverse complement strand
AGTGACGACCACAATCTCACTCCATCACCATGATCACGCCGCAGAGGTCTTCGCCGTCGACGAGAGGGGTGCACGTTAATTTGAAGGTAATCGCTTTTCCCTGATGATGAGTGGCCTCAATAACGTCTTCAAAGGATGTGACGCCGCTGGCGAGGCACGCGTGAATAGATTGCTTGAGCTGATCGACAGGAAACCCGATGTCGAGGTTGAAGAAATGCTTGCCCTGGACTTCCTTGGCGCTCAGGCCCCACAGCTCTTCCGCTTTGGAGTTCCAGCTTTGCACCTCCATATCGCTGTCCAGCACCACCACGGCGCCGCGCATGCTGGAGACGACGGCGTTCAGGAACGTATTGGCGCGGCTGACCAAGCTGCTGCTCTGGCGCATCTCTTCGTTCATTGCTTGCAGTTCTTCATTCGTGGCCTGAAGCTCTTCGTATGCCTTTTCCAGCTCCCCTTGAAGCTCCTGAAGCGGAGCGACTTGTATGTCCAGCAGCGTTCCATTCGTCACTTTGGAAAAAATGCGCAGCTTTAAGTCCACAGGCGTGAAGAGACTGGAGTGCTTAAACAATGTCTCCGCTTTCCCTAAAAAGAGGTATCCGGCGTCGTTGAGGGCGAAGTGGAGCCGCGCGAGGATCTTCGCCTGGATCTCGGCGTTGAAGTACATTATGGCGTTGCGGCAGACCAGCAGATCGATCCGGGGGATCGGCGCGTCCTGGATCAAGTCGTGACAGTCGAAGATTACGACGCGGCCTAACTCCTTGCGAACTGTATACCGCGCGGCGGTGCGCACGAAGTATCGGTCGAGATAATCCTGAGGAACGCCAATGACCTCGCGCGCGGTGTAGCCGGCGTGGCGCGCTTCAGCAAGCGCTTCCTCGTCGATATCCGTGGCGTAGATTTTGACACGGTCTTGAAACCGATCGGAGCCGACGGCTTCAGCCAGCAGCATCGCCAGCGAATAAGCCTCCTCGCCGGACGCACAGCCGGCGCTCCAAACACGGACAGGATCATCCGGCCCCTTCGACGCCAGAACACGCGGAATGACTTCATCGCGAATGTGATCCCAGGAGGCGGGATCGCGAAAGAACGCGGTAACATTGATCAAGATGGTATTAAACAGGTGCGAGAACTCTTCGGGATGCACTTCGAGGTAATGAGCATATTGGGAGTACGCCTCCACCCCGACATCGCTCATGCGCTTATCCACGCGGCGCATCAGACTGCTTTTTTTGTATCCGGTGAAATCAAATCCGCGATTACACTTCAGAGATTGCAGCAGCGTTTCAAATTCCGATGGAGGGTTGTTCAGCTCGGCCATTTAAGAATAGAGCCTTGAGGAGATCGGCCGCACCGGCCGAAGCCCCTGTATTACGCCGCCGCGCCCTGTGGATTTGCGGAGGTCCGCGGCTTGATCTTACGACATTCGTGGCGGATCCGCTTTTGAATCTCCAAGCGCTGAATGCGCGCTTGCTTCAGATGCTCCATCAGCGCACGATAAGCGTCGCAGCTCGCCTGGATCTCCATCAAGCGCTCGCGGCGCACGTATTCTTTGCGCACACTGTCGCCGTCGCGCCACACGCGATAGTAGTAGGGTCCATGCAGGTTCCCCTCACGGCACCGGCATGTGGCTTTCCCGCACCGCGTATACTGCATGCAGATTTCACCCTGCAGTAATGGAATCGTCACATTGTCAGGAGATATCGAGTCGGATGCCATATCATTTCCTTTTTGCAATGAGCAAACAGATATCGTCATGAAGACCGCCGCCCGCATACTCCCGCAATCCGCGCTGAACGGCCTTGCCCGCAACCGTGATTTCGTCGTGCTCCATAGCGCACTTGTATGTCAGCCGCGCCAATCCTTCCGATCCAAAAAACGTCCCGTTCCGGCGCGCCTCAGCGAAGCCGTCGGTCGCCAGCACCGCCATATCGCCCGGCTCCAGAGTGCGGGTCACAGCAACATATTGGTATCCAGGGAACACACCGAGGATCATCCCCTGGTTTGGGATCAATTCGTACTCCCCCGAGGCCCGCACCAGGATCGGCTCGATTCCCGCCGTGAATATTTCGATCTCCCGCCGCCCCTTTACGGCGATGACCAGCGAGATTGCCACGAACGTATTCGGGTTCCAGTCGCCCCGCCCCTGCGCGGCGTAGATGTAGTCATTCAGCTGCGACAAAGCGCCCGCTGCATCGAGGCCCTGGTTCAAAAACGCGCGCAGTACAAACCGGACCTGAGACGTATAAACGGCGGCGGTCAGCCCCTTGCCGGAGACATCACCCACCACAAGAGCCATATGACCATCGTATTCGAAGGCGTCGCAGAAGTCGCCGCCGACCTGGGCTTCATCCAGCGCCGCTTCGTATCCAGTGTAAAGATCGATCGTCGGATCTTCCAGGCTGACCGCCGGCATCAGCGCCAGCTGGAGTGTCTCCGCGATGCGCCGCTGATGCTCGTAGGCGGCATTGAGCTGCATCGTCCGCCGCTCGACGCGATCTTCGAGCTCCGCGGCGAACGCCGCGAGCTTATTCTCGGCGCGCTTGCGTTCGGTGATATCCTGGACCACCCAGAGATAGGTAGGCCCGGAGTCGTTCGGGCCAGCCGACGCCGCGATGTTCGCGTCGAAAACCTCCGCGCCGCGCGGTGTGATTCTCGCATCGAAATCGACGCGACGGTCTCCGTTGCGAAGGCTGCTGAGTTCCCGGTAAAAGACGCTTTTGTCGCCGGGGCCAAGGTAAACCGCCATGGGCTTGCGCCGCAGGTTCCTCTGCTCCACGCTCAGCATCACCGCCGCCGCCCGGTTCGCCTCCAGTATGATCCCATCACCATCCGTAAGCACATAACCGTGCGGCGCGAGGTCAAACAGATGGCGATAGCGGACCCTCTCGGCTTCAACCAGATTCCGAGCCTCGCTCAGCTCATCATTCTGCCGGCGAAGCTCTTCCTCGACGACACGAAGCTCTTCCAGCGTCACCTCGATCTCATGGAACGCCTCCATCAAAACGATACGCTCTGGAGACGCCTGCTTACCTTGAGCCTGACGCAGGGTGTAAAGGCGCTTTTCCGATGCTTCGATCTTTGTGTTCGTCATTCGAGCCGCGCCTCCAGGGATATATACCTGCTTATCCAATTTCTTTACCATGTTTACTTATGGATTTACAATGAAATTACGACAGGGCTTTTTGTTTGGAAACGCGGAGAAACAAATCCACCCAATACTCTGAAAATTTGGGATTACATGCGATCAAAAAGCTCGATTGCTTACTTATCCTCGCGCGGGCGCTCTCGGCATCGGCAGCAGCTTGACGATGTCCGGATATCCCATCGTGCTCGCCCACATCGCGGCGGTGGAGCCGGAGGCGTCTTTCACTGCGGCGTCGGCGCCCTTCTTCAGCAAAAGGGAAACCACTCCGGGACAGTCAGACTTAGCGGCGGTGATCAGCGCGGTTTCGCCGGCGCTGTTCACGGCGTTGATTTCAAACCCATTGCTGAGCAAAAGTGAAACCATCTCCGGACGGTCGTATTTGGACGCATGGATCAAGGCCCCATCCCCGGCGCCGTCCGTTTCTTTGAGATCCGCGCCCTTGTCCAGCAGCGCCGAGGCTGCCGGAACACTGCCGCCACGCACCGCCATCAGAAACGCCGTATATCCATCTTTGTTTTTCGGCTTAAGGTCGGCGCCATTCTCCATCAGAAGATCGACAAGGTTAGCCTTGCCGGCGCGCGCCGCAAGGATCAGAGCCGTGTAGCCGTCCTTGTCAGCGGCGTTGACATTGACTCCCGCCGCGATCAACAGGCGCGCGGTCACGGCGTCGCCGGCCTGCGCGCTCGCCATCAGCACGGTATTGTCCAAGATGTCGACCGCTTTGGGATCGGCGCCTTTCCCGAGCAGCATCTTGGCGATCGGAGCATTGCCCGTGCCGGCCGCTACCATCAAGGCAGTGTATCCTTCCTTAGTCTTGGCGTCCACCTCCGCCTGCTTACCAAGGAGCAGCGGAATATTCTCGTCCTTCCCAGCGCCGGCGGCGAGGATCAGGGCGGTATATCCTCCGGTGTCCCGCGAGTTCACCGCCGCGCCTTTAGCCAGCAGGGGCGCCAGCATGTCGGAACCTTCATACTTCGCCGCCGCCATCAGCGGCGTATGCCCAGCGACGTCTGGAACGTTGATGCCCGCTCCCCGCGACAGAAGCAGATTGACCATCTCCACATTTCCCGACAGCACCGCCTGGATCAGCGCCGTCTCCCCCGAGGCGTCCTTGGCGTTGGCGTCCGCACCCTGCCCAAGCAGTGTTTGAACGGCGGTTAGATTATTGGCCTGGACCGCCTGAAACAGCTGCAGAGTCAGATACTGTTTCGCCGCGCCGTTGCGCCCCATCTGCCCATTGCGTCCCGGCTGCCCTGGCTGTCCATTACGTCCCGGCCTCCGCCCGCCGGGCCGAAGTCGGACCGGCGACTGCGGCGGCGCCTGGTACTGATACACGCTCATCGCGCCGCGCCGCGCCGCCTGGCTGGGCGGCGCCGAGCCAAGCACCGCAGCCAGGACGAATATCACGGCGGACTGCTGTCGAATACACATGGCGTTTACTCCCACGATTTCATAAAGTCCATGTCAACCCATGGACGCATTGTTAGACGCAGTCTGTCACGATTAGTTTCCCCGGGAGGTTTTGCGTAAAACTAGGGTCAGGGCTCGATCGTCAATGCAAAAAGCCGTTGGGTACGCTCGCTATCGGCGTTGACGGCATGTCCGTCGACAAATACGATGTTGTAGCGCTCAGAACCAAGCAGGCCGCCACCGTGCCAGGAGCCAACGGCATCGGCGAATAAGAAAATCTCCGTTGCGCCATGTACGCCGCCTGCGGAATCGGTCTTCTGGACGGTCGATTGCGAGTATTGAAGCAGCGTAAGATAAGTATTGTATTCATAGCTGTCGCCATACTTGCCATAGGCCGTGGGAGAAGCATCCAGCGGCAACGAAGACCCGTTCAATGCGGAACAGGCCGTGAATCCTCGGTCAGAAGGGCATTTCCACACCAATGAATTACGGAGATAGGGAGACAAGACGACTTGGATAGGATCCATCTCCGAAATCGCGTCCGCGTAGGGAGTGTAAAGCCATCCGTTCCCGTTCAAATCACAGGGCGAACCGCCGTAAGGAAACTTGTCATCGTAGTCCTGCGAATAGGTTTGAACGGCCAGTCCGATCTGGCGCAAATTCGAAAGACACTGCGTGCGCCGTCCCGATTCCCGCACGCGCGCCAGCACCGGCAAAATGATCCCCGCCAAAATGCTGACAATGGCGATGACAACCAGCAGCTCGATCAATGTGAACCCGGAACGTTTCAGCATCATGGCTGCTCCCCCGGGCGAAGTTTGTGTGTCAGCAAACGGATATCATGCCGCGCCGTGACCCTGACGACCACATCGGGATCGTGAGTTAAGACCGTCAGATAAGGCAGTGCGCGATCGTCGCGGAGGTTCCTAAAAATATTACACGCCATGTGTCGGCGGCCGCTATCGTCCGTCTTGGAATCCACGAGATTACGATACGCCGTGAGTTCGGCGGCGAACGTGAAAATGGCGTCCTTCCTTGCCGGGGAAACCTTGGCGAGCGAAGCGACCATAAAAATAATGCCCGCCCACTGCCGGCGCGTCGCCATCTGCTCGGTTGTCCCTGGACGACGCGCGATGTCGATGAGCCAAGCCGCATCCGCGTCGGACACTGGCTCATGGTCCAATGTTTGGTCTTGGATGCGCCCGAAGCGCTCGGCGTCCGGTTTATTCATGGCGCCGGTTTGCTGAAGCTCCACGGCGACCCGCGCGCCCATATAGGATTGTCGGTGGCGTACATATCCGTATATTGCGGCGGCAAATGCGAGCGACACCGGCAGCAGCAGCCACTTTTTCGTCATCATGTTTTACCGTCTCAAAATCGCTTACGCATTATCGCTCAGTATTACACAAATTTCCAGCAAACGCCGCGATGCAACTTTTTCGTGTCTTTGTGGTCATAACGAAACATAAGGAGCAGTTAAAGATCATGACAGAGTTCGATCGGACAGAGCGGCGGGAGCGTGTGCGCCGGGGCGCTTTGCTTTCGGCGGTGGCGGCGGCGGTGGTTTTGACGGGGTGCAGCCATGACACGCAGCGGAACTGTGTGGACCAAAATGGGGTGGTTCTCCCGGATTCGGCGTGCCGCAGCACCTATGTGGGAAGCGGCGGATACTATCGCTACCCCCACTGGGTTTACGGCGGCAGCCGCTCGGGTCCATATATGCGCGAATACTCGGCCACGGCGCCGTCGAGCGGCCGCGTCGTCACGCCTTCGGGATCGGTGGTGCGCGGCGGCTTCGGCTTTTTCGGCGGCGGCGGACACGGCTTCGGAGGCGGAAGTTAACGATGCAGCGAATTGCAATCTCCCCTCGCCCCGATTGGCAGGCGAAAGTCGAGGCCCTCGGGCTGGTTTATCACAGCACCGACGGCAAGCCGTATTGGAACGAGTCGGCGTATTATCGGTTTACGGCGCGTCAGGTCGATGAGATCGAAGCGGCGACCAATACGCTGCACGCCATGTGCCTGGAGGCCGCGCAGCACGTCATCGATCACAATCGGTTCGCGGAGCTGGGTGTTCCCCCATCGGCGGTCGAGACGATCAAGGCCGCCTGGGAAGCCGAGCCGCCGTCGATCTATGGACGCTTCGATCTGGCCTATGATGGGGTCTCCCCGCCGAAGATGCTGGAGTACAACGCCGACACTCCGACGTCTCTCGTGGAGGCGGCCGTGGTCCAGTGGCGCTGGCTCACGGAGCGGTTCCCGGACGCCGACCAGTTCAACTCGATCTGGGAGGGATTGGTTGAAAAGTGGACTGAGCTGAAGACCGGCGGCTATTTGACGGGGACGCCCCTTTACTTCACGCATGTCAAAAGCACGGAAGATTTGATGACCGTGACTCTGCTGCGCGATACGGCCCAGGAAGCCGGGCTGATCACTCAGGGCATCCATATCAATGACATCGGCTGGGACACGGGCGCGCGGCGATTCGTCGATCTTCAGGGGCATCCGATGAAGTCGATCTTCAAGCTGTATCCCTGGGAATGGCTCCTCGCCGAGACGTTCGGGCAGAACGCGCTCGCCACGTATCCGCAAGTGCAGTGGATCGAGCCGATTTGGAAGATTTTGCTGTCCAGCAAGGGTATCCTGCCGATCCTCTGGGAGCTTTACCCAAACCATCCCAATCTCCTGGAGGCGCACTTTGGCCGCTCGCATGAGATGCGCTATTATGTGAAGAAGCCCCTCTTCTCACGCGAGGGCGCGAACGTCACGATCAAGGACGACACGGGTCTGACGCGCAGCGAGGGCAACTACGGCGAGGAAGGCTATATCTTTCAGGCGCTCGCGAAAATTCCGAACTTCGACGGCAATCGTCCGGTCATCGGCAGCTGGGTGATCGACGGCGCCGCGCGCGGCATGGGAGTTCGAGAATCCGACGGTCCAATCACGGATAATCTTTCCCGCTTCGCACCACACCTGTTTGAATAACAGTGGCTCGGGACACGTCCCAAGAACCAAAAAATCAACTCGCCGCCGAGCGAAATACTCTGGTATAATTGCGTTAGAGGCAAAGAGCACTTGATTCTGTAAGGCCGGGGAGCAGGAGACGCGCAATGAGTGACGAAAGCACGACTAGATCCACGGACTTCGCGGACCAGATGCTCGACAAGCTGGCCCAAAGTCTCGGCGGCCGCGCTGGCTCATCCCAGGTCTTTGGCGATCCTGTGGAACGGGACGGCGTGACAATCATCCCGGTCGCCAAAACCCGTTATGGTTTTGGGTTCGGCTTTGGCGCCGGGAAGCAGACCGACGAAGAGCAGGGCGAAGGCGGCGGCGGGGGTGGAGGCGTGAT
>JAOQAA010000269.1 GCA_025963815.1 Capsulimonas sp. | reverse complement strand
AGAGGGCAAGGACGGCGTTGGCGCCGACGGAGCGCATGAGCGTGCTTTTGCCGGACATGTTGGAGCCGCTGAGGATCAGCAGGCGCTGAGCGCCGTGCATCGTCAGGTCATTGCGAACGGCGACATCGGCGAGAAGGAGAGGGTGGGAGAGGCCGCGCGCTTCGAACCGCGCTTCGCCTTCCACAATTTCGGGATAAACGTCGTCTGGGTGTTCATAGGCGTAACCCGAGAGGGAGAGCAAGGCTTCGAACTCGCCGACGGCGTCGAGCCATGTCGCGACGCGTGCGCCGCTGCGAAGGCGCCATTGCTCGATGGCGAAAGCGCAATGGGATGTCCACAGCAGCATCGATGCGGGGAGCGCGAAGAAGATGTTGGCGCGCACCGTGAGATAACTGATCAGGGTGCTCAGATGCTCCACTTGCTGGCGTGTCCCCTGCTCGCCGACACGCAGCGATTCCTGCATTCGGCGAAGAAGAGCCGATTCAAACGATTGGCTCTCCATCTGGGTCAGAATGTCGGAAAGCGTTTTGAGGCTGCTGGAAGGGCGCCCGATGGACTTCAATATGCTGGTGACGCTGCCTGCGACCTGCCAGCGATAAAGGCCTTCTAAGACCAAAACACAGCCGAAGGGGATTTTGCTGCCGCCTGCGGCTCCATAGATGAATGTGAGGACGGCGGCGGCGGTGAGTACGGATGCAATGAGACGCAGGCGCGCGAGGTCCGGAACGGCGGGCGCCTGAGACCATGGAATCAAGTGCTGCAGCGGCGCATTGCGTGCGCCGGAGCCAAGCAGTGCGAACTTCTCGCGCAGATCGACATGCGCGCTCAGCTCTCGGATGGCTTCGCCGCGCTCGGCGATCGTCGCCGCGTCTGCGCCGCCGCGCAGCCAGCGGGCCAGAGTTTCTTCGCCCATTTGCGTGCGCGCAGCGCAGATCAACTCAAACAGGGAATTGCGCCCGAAGACGTCCAGATCGATGGCGTAGGGATGCCGAGGGTCAAGAAAGCGAGCGCCGTCGTTGCCCTTGCCTACCCAGCGCCCTGTCAATCGGTCTAGTCCCTTTTGATAGTAGTCACGGGCGCGCGTCGCCTGTTCAAGCCGCTGTCCGACACGTTCGTGGATGATCCACAGCGCGATAAAAACGGCGCCGAACGGGACAGGAAGCCAGGCGGGCGACTGGTGTGTGAACAGCGCCGGCCAGCAGGTGAGGAGGCCGGCGGCGAAGGAAAGAAATCGCCAGAGGGCGAGCTTTCCATCCTGGCCGGAGAGTTGGGCGACGATGGACTGAAATCTGTCAAAGCGGGATTGGTACTCGGATTGCGGAGTGACGGAGGTTGGGCGTGGTTCTGTAATCATGGTATGCCGTTTCATTACGCCGCTCAGGGGCGCGACTCCTGCCGGAGTACCACGGACTTGAACAATACACGCCGCCATGCTATACGGAGATTATCATTTGCTAGGAGGGCCGGAGATGTCCGAGCCGCAATTTGCGTGTATCAATGGTGAGCTGATTCCCAAGGAAAAGGCGTTCGTTCCGCTGTATGACCACGGAATGCTTTATGGAGACGGTCTGTTCGAAGGGATTCGTGTTTACAATAATCGCGTCTTCAAATTGGACGAGCATGTCGCACGGCTATACTACTCGGCCAAGGCGCTGAATATCGAACTTGCCGTCGATCAGGCGCAGATGATCAAAGATATTGTCGCCACCGCCAAGGCGAACGGGCATAGCAACGGTTATATCCGCGTCACCGTCACGCGCGGCGAGGGGCTGGGACTGGATCCCAAGCACCTCAAGGGCAAGGCGAACGTTTATATCTCCTGCGAGCAGCTGGCGCTGTATCCCAAAGAGATGTATGAGAATGGCCTGATCGTCGTTACCGTCTCGACCCGCCTGCCGTCGCCCGATGTGATCGACCCACGCGTCAAATGCACCGGCAAGTACATCAACAATATTATGGCGAAGGCCGAAGCCAATCGTTACGGCGCTGGCGAAGGTCTGATGCTCACCCGTGAGGGCTATGTGGGCGAGGCGACGGGAGATAATATCTTCCTAATCAAGAACGGCGCGATCACCACGCCGCCCGCCTCGATCGGCATCCTGCAGGGAATTACGCGCGACACCGTAATCGATCTGGCGCGCGGCTTTGGAATCGCAGTGTCAGAGCCGATCATCACGCAGTACGATGTCTACAACGCCGATGAGGTGTTCCTGACGGGAACCGCGGCCGAGGTCATCCCGGCGGTCCACTTCGACGGACGCGATATCGGCGACGGCAAGCCCGGCCCGATTACCCGGAAATTGATCGCGGCGTACCGCGATCTGACGCAATCGACGGGCACGCCGGTCGCCTGAGCCCTTTCGCCGCCCAGCTGTGTCCTATTATTGTGAGATAACGACAATGGCGAACACAGTCGAGGGCGGCGAAGCGGGAGAAGGACAAGGACCGGAAGCCGTGTGCCCGCAGTGCGGCTTGACCCGAGCGAATCTTTACCAGGACGGCCATATGGGCTGCGCTGGCTGCTACGAAGTATTCGAGGGCGAAGTGCTGCACGCCCTGTGGCGCATCCATGGCGCCGTGGACCATATTGGAAAAGCGTGACGCGAGCCTGCCGATCTGGACGAGCGAAGCGGGATGGACAGCCGATGTCATCCTCTCCACTCGCGCTCGGCTGGCGCGCAATCTGAGCGGTTTTCCCTTTCCAGGAAGAGCCGACGCGGCCACCCTGGGGCGCGTGGCGCAGGTGGTGATCGCCGCGAACAAGCGGCGGAGTAAGGGCGAAACGGCGCTGAAGGCCGTGGCGATCGACCGGCTGACCGCCCCGCAGCGCGCCGTGCTGATTGACCGGCATTTGATCAGTGTCCAGCACGCGACGGCAGGGCCATCACGCTGGGCGCTTGTCGATGACCGTCATACGGCCAGTGTGATGGTCAACGAAGAAGATCACCTGAGAATCCAGGCAATTTTACCGGGATTGCAGCTCAGCGGCGCCTGGCGCATCGCCGATGAGCTCGACGATCGTCTCGCGGAAGATTTAGACTACGCCAAACATGGGCGTTACGGGTTCTTGACATCGTCGCTCGCGAACTGCGGCACGGGGATGCGGCTTTCCGTGATGGCGCATTTGCCGGGACTGACGCTTTCGGGGAAATTGGAAGACGCGCTGTCGGCGGCACGGACACTGGGAGTGACAGTGCGGGGCAGCTATGGAGAGAATGTGGCGATGGCGGGCGACGTCTACCAACTCTCCAACGCGGTTAGTCTTGGACTGACCGAGCGCCAGATCCTGGCCCGTCTTTCAGCGGTAACGACCTTCATTGTGGCGGACGAGCAGGCGGCCCGGGAACTTTTGTGGCGGAACGAGCGTTCGATAATTACCTCCAAAGTGACGGAGGCGCTCGCAAAACTGGGCGAATCGAGCCGGCTTTCCGCTTCGGACGCCATGTCCATTCTCTCGATGCTGCGTCTCGGCGATGAGATGGGAATGGAGACAGGGGCGTCCCGCGCGGTCTTTCGCGAGCTTTTGGTTTCGATGCGCATCGGGACCGAATTCGTTTCCGGAATAAATGCGCAAAATACTTTCTACGAAGAGAACCGCCGGCCCGCTTTGATCCGTAATGTAATCAGAGCGCAGCGACATGGAGCCCGATAAGTAACTGCTGAGGATTGTGGGAAAAAACTGGCGATTCTGCCGGTGAAATAGGGAACAATAGGATATCCTCAAGTTTCGGGCACGAAATACGGCGAACGGCAATATACGGGAGAAGAAATAAAATGTGGCAACGATTCACGGAGCGCGCCCGTAAGGTCGTGTTTTATGCACAGGAAGAAGCGGGCCGCCTAGGTGAGAATTACGTTTCCACCGAGCACCTGCTGCTGGGATTGGTCCGCGAGAACGACAGCGTGGCCGCCCGCATCCTGGATCGGATCGGCGTGAGCCTCGGACGCATCCGCTCGGAAATCGAGCGCCAGGTGTCGCGCGGCGACGGCCGGCTGGGCCAGGACATGCAGCTGACGCCCCGCGCCAAGCGGGTCATTGACCTCGCCTATGATGAGGCGCGCCAGCTGAACAACAACTACATCGGCACGGAGCACCTGTTGCTCGGCCTGATCCGCGAGGGCGAAGGACTGGCCGGCCGCGTGCTGTCCAAGCTGGGCGTCGATCTTGAGAGAACGAGGCGGGAAGTCATGCACCTCCAGGAAGGCGGCGGCGAGGCCGGAGCGAACAGCCCGGCGCGAACGCCCGCGAAGACCCGTACCCCAACCCTGGACGAGTTTGGCCGTGACCTTACGGAACTCGCGCGCAATGAGAAGCTGGATCCGGTCATCGGCCGCGCCAGCGAGATCGAGCGCGTCATCCAAATCATCTCCCGCCGTGTCAAGAACAACCCGTGTTTGCTCGGTGAACCGGGCGTCGGCAAAACGGCCATTGCTGAAGGTCTCGCCCAGCGGATCGTTATGGGCGATATCCCGGACTTCCTGAAGGACAAGCGCGTCGTCGCTCTGGACCTCGCGGCTTTGGTCGCAGGCACCAAGTACCGGGGTGAGTTCGAGGAGCGCATGAAGCGCGTCATGGAAGAAGTCCGTAAGGCGCAGGGAGAAGTGATTCTCTTCATCGACGAGCTGCACACGCTGGTCGGCGCCGGCGCGGCGGAAGGCGCCATCGACGCCTCCAACATCATGAAGCCGGCTCTGGCTCGCGGCGAACTGCAATGCATCGGCGCGACGACCTTGGACGAGTACCGCAAGTACGTGGAGCGCGACGCCGCATTGCAGCGCCGCTTCCAGGCCATCCAGGTCAAGGAGCCGTCGGTCGAGGACGCCATCGAGATCCTGAAGGGCCTGCGCGCCCGCTACGAGCAGCATCACAAGGTGGAGATCACCAACGATGCGCTGGAAGCCGCCGCGCGTCTGTCCGATCGTTACATTTCGGACCGGTACCTGCCGGACAAGGCCATTGACCTGATCGACGAAGCGTCGTCCCGGGTCCGCCTGCGCGGCGCCATGCCGCCGCAGGAACTGCGTGACGCCAAGATCGAGCTGAACGCCGTTCAAAAAGAGCTGAGCAGCCTGCCGAACAACCGCCAGTATGACAAGGCGTATGAGCTACAGGCTCGCCGCCGTGAACTGGAAGAGAAGGTGCAGGAGCTCGACGAGGGCTGGCAGGAAACGCGCAAGAACGCGAAACAGTCCGTGGACGAAGATGAGATCGCACAGATCGTCTTCTCCTGGACCGGCATTCCCGTTTCTCGCCTGGTCGAAGCCGAAACGCAGAAGCTCTTCCGTATGGAGGACGAACTGCACAAGCGGATCATCGGTCAGCACGAAGCGATCGAAGCGATCGCCAAAGCCGTCCGTCGCTCACGCTCTGGACTTCGAGACGCCAAGCGCCCGATCGGCTCGTTCATCTTCCTTGGCCCCACGGGCGTTGGAAAGACAGAGCTTGCCCGTGCATTGGCCGCTTATCTCTTCGAGAAGGAAGAGAACCTGATCCGCATCGACATGTCCGAGTACATGGAGAGCTTCGCCGTCTCGCGATTGGTCGGAGCGCCTCCCGGATACGTCGGCTACGATGAGGGCGGTCAGCTTTCCGAAGCCGTACGCCGCAACCCGTACTCGGTCGTGCTGCGTGATGAGATCGAACAGGCGCACCCGGAAGTCTACAACTTGCTGCTGCAAGTGATGGAAGACGGACGCCTGACCGACTCGCATGGCCGCGTCATCGACTTCAAGAACGTGATCTTGATCATGACGAGCAACATCGGCGCGCGCTCCATCCAGGGCGAGCGTGAGATGGGCTTCCGTGGGACGGCTGGCGACAAGACAGCCGCCGACATCGCGCGGCAGATGGAAAGCGTCAAGGGACGAATCAATGACGAGTTGAAGCGTGTCTTCCGCCCGGAGTTCCTGAACCGCGTGGACGAGACGATCGTCTTCCACCCGCTCTCGGCCGACGAGATCAAGCAGGTCGTCACC
>JAOQAA010000235.1 GCA_025963815.1 Capsulimonas sp. | reverse complement strand
CTGTCGCCGGATGAAAAGACGCGTTATGTGACGCTTGGCGATATGAATGCCGTCGCTGTGGTAAGCCTGCCCGAAGCGAAGCTGGACGGGTATTTGCCGGTCGGCTGGTATCCCACCGGCGCCGTTGTTTCTCCCGACGGCAAGCGATTATTTGTCGCCAACGCCAAGGGCGTTGCCGCGCGCAACCCGAACGATACGCCGCATGCTGATCTCACCGAGCGCCCTCAATATATTCAGAATATCATTGAAGGCACGGTCACCACGCTGAACCTGGACGCGCTGCCGCCGCTGAAGACGATGACGGCGAAGGTGCTGGCGAACAATCAGGGCGTCGCCGGCAAGAACGCTGATTTCCGTAATCCGGGGATCAAGCACGTCTTCTACATCGTCAAGGAAAACCGAACCTACGATCAAGTGCTGGGCGATCTGCCGCAAGGGAACGGCGACCCGGCGCTGGTGCTGTTCGGCCGCGATGTCACCCCGAACCTGCACGCGCTCGCTGAGCGCTTCGTATTGCTCGATAACTTCTACTGCTGCGCGGAAGTGTCCGGAGACGGCTGGAATTGGTCGACCGGCGCGATGGCCTCGGAATACACCGAGCGCAATGTCCCACATAACTACGGCGGTCGTAGGCGCCCGTATGACTTCGAGGGAACCAATAACGGCGTCGCCGTGGACCGGATCGACGCTCCCGACACCGCCCGTCCGCCCGGCGGCTATATTTGGGATCTCTGCGCGTCCAAGGGCGTCTCTTTCCGCAACTACGGTTTCTTCACCGACGATCTTGAACTGCCCCGAAAAACGGCTGAGGAGGGAACGGAAGGGCTGGAGAATAGTCCGACCAAAAAGGCGCTTCTCGGAAAGAGCAGCGCCGAATTCCGGCAGTTCGACACCTCTTACGCGGACAGCGAAGCCTGGGTCGCCGCAAAGATCGATCCGGCGCCCAAGCAGATGCTCGCTTATGGGAAGTTCAAAGACCCATCGCGCGTCACCGCCTGGAAGCGCGAGTTCGCTCAGTACGTCAAGAATGGCGACCTTCCCAGCTTCTCCATGCTGCGCGTGATGCGCGATCATACGGCGGGCTCCGCAGATGGCGCCTCGTCGGCGCGCGCCATGGTGGCGGACAACGACTACGCCGTTGGCCAGATCGTGGAAACCATCAGCCGCAGCCCCTACTGGAAGTCCTCGGCGATCGTGATCGTGGAAGACGATGCGCAGAACGGCTACGACCATGTGGACGCCCATCGGTCGATTGCCTTCGTGATCAGTCCGTTTATTGAGAAGGGAACGCACGACAGCCGTTTTCACAACACGGACAGCGCCCTGCGCACCATCGAGGTGCTCCTTGGCCTGCCGCCGATGACGCAGTACGACGCCATCGCGCCGCCGATCGACGTCTTCGGCAAAACCGCACTCAACGCCGATCCCTACGCCGCCATTCTTCCAGCCAAGCAGATCCTCGCGGAAGTCAACACAAAGAAGGCGTACCGATCGCAGGACAGCGCCCGCCTCCTCAACCCGCTCAAGGAAGAATCCGCCCCCGACGAACAGCTCAACGACATCCTGTGGCGCTCCATCAAAGGAACCACGCCGCCGGAGCGCCGTTACACACTGACGACAGCGCGGATTAAGGATAATGACGATTAGGAATTGGCCCTCATCCCCCAGCCCCTCCTCCCAATTCTGGGAGAAGGGGAGCAAGAGTTTTTGTGTTAAAATCAGAACAAAAACTCGGATTCCGGCGCGGCGATGGACAATGCGCTGACGTTTGTCAGCCGGCTTCATGAAAATATGAATATTATTTAACACATTCATAACACTCACTTCATCTCCTCTTAATCATCCCACGGTAAACTTCAAATCGCCTGCACAATCGTATGCATCGCTGCGCAATCAAAGATTTGTGCTGATCATAAAACAGGAAACGGAACATGAAACGACTTCCATCCAACTCTCGCTCCGCCTCTACGGGTGGCTTTACTCTGATCGAATTACTCGTTGTGATCGCTATTATAGCGATTCTCGCCTCAATACTCTTTCCGGTCTTCGCCAAAGCCCGTGAAAAGGCGAGGCAGACCTCGTGCGCCAGCAATGAAAAGCAGATCGCGCTGGCCAACCTTCAATATATCGGCGACAACGACGAGCGCGTGCCGATGGTCGACTATTTCGTCTATCCTGGCGGCGTCAAACAACTGGTCACCTGGACAATCGCGCTGCAGCCTTACACCAAGTCCTGGTCGGTGTTCCGATGTCCGAGCGACTCCAGTCCTCTCGCTACGAAATTCACACGCTTTCAGGGAGACACGATCTCCTTCTCTGATCCCAATTATCTGCAAGCCGTCAATTCCAGTTACGCGATCAACGCGGATTATATGAATCCCGAGCCGGGATGCGACCAAAGCACGAAAACTGCTTTCAACGATCCGGCGAGTGAGGCGGGCGAAGGGCATCAGGGCATTCCCGTTCCGCAGAGTCAGATGGAGTCACCCTCAGAGACCGTCTTTGCGGTCGACGCCAAGCCCCTCTTCTACGACGCCAATACGGCGTGGATGTACCGATATTGGACCGGCGCGCCGGCGACATGGCTGGCTCCAGTTGCCTGCACGTCCTGGAGCTGGGGCAGCCATCAGGGCTGGGATCAGGCTGCGACCGCAGGTTCGGGCAGTCCTGGCTCCTATGGCGTTGCCGGCGAAGAGCCCGGTAACACCAACACGGATCGCGTCTCCGTGCGGCATACCGGCGGCGCGAATGTGATGTTCTGCGATGGTCATGTCAAGTGGATGACGCCTGGCAACCTGGCTGCGGGAACCAATTGGAATATGGGCGCCGACCGAAACAATATCTTAATCCTCGACTTCAGCAAGTATCTCTGGTCGCTGACAAAGTCCGGAAATACCGACATTTAAAGATCGCAAGGAGGCGTGACGGAAAATGGCAAATCATGCAGTCGTCGTTAACAATCCCCGCCCAGTCAATAAGTGGCTGGTCGCAGGGCTGGGCGCCCTGATCATCATCGCGATTTTGTTCGCGATTGCGAATAAGAAGGAGGCCTCGGACCCGACACTCACCGCAGCGCCGCCGATTGTCGCGACCCCGGGGCATCCGATCGTTCTGCATACGAAATCCCCGGAAGCTATGGCGATGCAGATGCAGCAGGCGGGTGTCGCGCCGCCTGCCGCTAAGCAATAACGCCCTGGGTGCGCGTCGTTTAATCGTTTCTGAACGTCATCCTGGTAAAATTGTTG
>JAOQAA010000217.1 GCA_025963815.1 Capsulimonas sp. | reverse complement strand
CAGCGCGATTGTAGGCCGCCGCAGCTTCGGCAGGATATGACCTTAGAAGAGAATCCCCAAGGTAGTAATAATGACCCATTTCGTTCAGGAAAAATACTGAGGGAAGTACTCTTCGATCACGCTACAGTTCTGCGCCAGAGCATAGTGAGGCTTTCCGCGTTAACGTCATATTCTTGCGCTTGCTTCATAAAATGGAAAAAGCCTCCACTTCATTTCTAAAGTGGAGGCAATATCATCGAAATAGATTGATAGAAACGGGCTTATTGCCCCGTGGCGTTTCCAGTAGCGTTACCGGTGGCGTTTCCGCCCACGGCGTCGCCGTTCGCGCTGATAGCCCCAGCCCCACCGGAACCTTCGCTGTCATCTCGGCGCTTCGGCCCTCCCGGTCCCATGACAAACATGGATTTCGGGCGAGCGGCCTTCGCGGCTGATTTCTGCAGTACCTGAGCGCCCGGCGCCGCCGCCGGCGCCGCCGTCAAGGTTGGATCGGTCTGCTGGACGCGACCGTTGATCAGCATAATGACGCCGATGATCGCGATAACAGCCACGATCGCGATGACGGGCTTCGATAACAGTGGAGATTTTCCGTTTTGTGCTGGTGTGCTCATATGTCGTTGGGTCCTGATTTGCGGAGCGACCACAGATATTTGGAAATATCGGTGATGTTGATATTGCCTCCGGGCTTTCCAACCGCCCAGTCAGTTCCTGCGGCAAGAGCGCCGGGGTTCATGAACTTGGCGTGACCATCACAGAAGACAACGTTCGTACCGCCGTTGTGGCGAACAGAAACGCCGCCGGTGCTGGATTTGGGCTCGGTGCTGTAGGCCGGGTCATCCGGGAACTCGCCAGGACCCCAGGCTCCGAAGGTGGCGCAGGCGATCGGCGCCGTGTAGATAGCCGGGCTCTCGACGAAGTACATGTAAGCGTAGGCGCTGCTGGTTCCGGCGCCGACGGGGACCATGTTCTTCACGTCAGTTGCGAAGACCGTCTGGGAAGTCGCATCGATTTGCGCTTCGGTGACGGGGAAGCCGAACATCGAGCCGGGAGCGCCGTAGGTGGCGCCGTCGCAGTTGATGATTGGGTTCAGGTAGTTGGTGTTCATACCGTAGCTACCGCCCCACTGGTACCAGCCGTTGCCGATAACGCCGTTGCCATCCTTGGATGCATTGGGCATCGAGGCTCGGCCCCACATGCCGAAGGGATCGGCGGAGGAGTCGGGGCAGCGGAAGATACGCCAGCTCTTGACGTACGGCTGAATGGCGTTCGTCCAGATAATCTGGTCACCGGTCGGAACGTTGTACTGGGCCAACGGGTAGCGCTCGTCGTTGTCCTGGATGTACTGCATGACGCCAAGACCGATTTGCTTTTCGCCGCTGAGACAGGCGATCTGCCGGGCTTTTTCACGAGCCTGGGCGAAGACGGGGAAAAGAATAGCCGCGAGAATCGCTATAATGGCTATGACGACGAGAAGCTCAATGAGCGTGAAACCGCGAAATTTTCGCTGTGTCATGACGTATCCTTTCGATTGCAAAAGAACGACGTCGGCAGCAATGGCGACGAACGATGGAGGATTGAATTTTGATAGTGACGACGCTAAGTTCATCATTATCGATGCCATTCTACTTGCCGACTCTCAAAAAAACCTCAAAAGAGATTGAGTTTTATATAAAACTTCCCGAATTTAACTACGGTTTTTCGTCGTCCCCCTAGTTCTTATGCCATAAAGCATATAAGTTTTCATCGCTTTTTTTGCTGTTTTGGATTCCAAGGTTTTGCTCGAAATGCATTGAATTGTAATTCATGCAAAAAGAACAATATTAATACGAATATACGTATATTCGTATGTCCCCTCGAAGATGGTTCATTATACAGAACTTAAATCAAAAAAGCTTCAAAAATTATTTCTGCATCAAAACGGATTATTTTGGTTCGATATTCGCTTTTGATATTGTTGCAGTATTGATAGTTTTGGAATTTCGGAACCGATACGTGAGAGTAAAAATAGACTTTCGGCGCAATTCCGGCAATTTCACTGTACGAGGAATTGTGTTCACCCCGGCCTGTGTTCAGACCGGAGTGAGAGAAAAAAGCTCAATAGGGGGTGGTGAACTTGAGGGCTTCGTCAAATGCCTGCGTGAGAGTCAGGCGGGCGCCGGCGTTCCAGGCGGCGTCATATGCCTCGTCGCCAAGAGCGGTGCGGGCGAGGTCGAGATCGCGCTCTATCTCGGTGGGGTCGGAGGGCTTGAAACTCAGCGCTAGCGCACGGCCCAGGGTCTGCGAAATCGCAAGCAGGCGAACGCCGGCGGCGTAATCGTGTTCGGAGCAGGCCATATGGCCCAGTTCTTTGACAATATAAACCAGCAGTCGGCGCTCGCCGACTTCCTGTGCTACCATGACTGATTCCGAGAACATTTCGCGGGCGGCGGCGAATCGGCCTTCAATCCGGTGCAGAGTGCCGAGATTGAGCAGGGTCGTGGCGCTTGCCGCGCGTCCGGACAGCTCGCGGCAGATCGCCAGCGACTCCTGAAGCAGCGTGTACGCCTTCGTATAGTCTTTCTGATACTGGGAGACCAGCCCCATGTTGTTGAGGACGTGCGCGATCCGGAAGCGATTTTTGGAGGCGCGGAAGATTTCCAGGCTGTCGGAATAGAATTTCCAGGCTTCCGGGAATTCGGCCTGCTCCAGCGCGATATTCCCGAGGTTCATCAGCGCCTGCGCCACCAGCATCGGATCATCGAGCTTGCGGGACAGTCCCAGGCCTTCTTCTAAATAGACACGCGCCAGATCGCAATCCTCGCGCGAATATGCGAGGGTCGCCAGAACTTGGAGGGTGACGGCCAGGCCGTGATCGTCGCCGATCTCGCGCCATAGACGAAGCGCTTCCTCCATCACCGCGTCGATACCGGCGGAGGCGCCCTGGTTGCGCATCAAGTATCCGCGCCCGGTCAGGGCGTTGGCGCGGACGCGCCGCAGCGCATCGGTCTGGCCTTGCGGCAGCGCCAACAGCTTTTCCAGCCATTCCTGACCTTCGCCCAGATATCCGCGCGCCTCCCAGAAATACGCCAGCGCGCCGGCCAGGCGCAGGCCGATCTCCGCGGACTGGCTTTCCAGCGCCCAGTGCATCGCCGCCCGGAAGTTATCGTGCTCCGCCTCCATACGCATCAGCCAGGGCGCCTGATCGCCGCCGGCGATCTCCGGTTCCGCCGCTTCCGCGAGCGTCATGAGATATTCGGCGTGCACGCGGTGCAGATCCTCGCGCGCATCCTCCGGAACCTGTTCGGCGGAGAACTCACGCAGCGTCTCCAGCATCCGATACCGGAATGCGCCGCCTTCTTCCGTCTCGTCGGCCAGGATCAACGAGCGCTCGCGCAGCGTCGTGATAGCTTCCAAAATGACGTGCGCGCTTGTATCGGCGAAGCTGTCGCCGCCGACCGCGGCGGCGGCCGCCAGGGTCCAGCCGCCACGGAAGACGGAAAGGCGTCCGAAGAACCGCTGGAGGTCGGGATGCAGCTGCACGTAACTGTAGTCGAGCGCCGCCCGCAGGCTTTGATGGCGCGGTGCGATATCGACGCTGCGGCTGACCAGCAGCTCAAAGCGACGCGTCAGCTGGGTGAGCATCTGCGCGGGAGTGAGTGTCTGAGCCCAGGCGGCGCAGAGCTCGATCACCAGGGGAATCCCCTCCAGGCGCTCGCAGAGCTGCGCGATCGCGGCGGCGTTCTGCGCGGTCACCCGGAACGCGGGACGGACCGCCTGCGCACGGTCGACAAATAGCTGAATGCTGTCGATCTCCATCAGCCGCTCGGGACTGACCGGCATGCTGGTCGTTTTGAAGGAGCCGATGGGCGCGGCGAGGGGCGGCACGGAGATTTCCCGTTCGCCTTCCAGGCCAAGGCGCTGGCGGGAGGTCACGAGGATCGTCAGCGACGGCGCGCGCGACAGCATTTCGCGCACGATCGGCGCGGCGGCCTCCACGAGGTGCTCTAAGTTATCCAGCACGAGAAGGGAGGGCTGCGCGGACAGCGAGGCGATCACTTGATCCAGCACGGGGGCGTCCGCCGACGGAGTCAGGCGCAGGGTTTCCGCGATGGCCCCGGGAATCGAGCGGGCGTCGCTAAGATCGGCCAGCGGGGCGAACCAGACGGCGCTGGAGAAGTCGACGGCGACTCGTCCGGCGATCTCCACGGCAAGACGCGTCTTACCGCCGCCGCCGATCCCGGTCAGGGTCAGCAGCCGCACTTTCCCGGATGTCAGAAGACTTTGCGCCTGCGTAATTTCAGCATCGCGCCCGAAAAATCGCGTGAGCGGCGACGGCAGCGATGTCTCACGCACCCGCGCCCCGGACCGCACGGACGGCGGCGGGGCGGAGTTCTGAAGAATTTGCTCGACCACGGCCTTCGTGGCGGGGCTGGGCGGCTCGTCCAGCTCCTTAATCAGAATACGCTCCATCTCGCGGAAATGGCGCTGCGCGGCGGCCCGCTGGCCGCTGGCCGCGAGGATGCGAATGAGATCGACGTGCAGATCCTCGGAGATGGGATCGATTTCCAGACCGCGCCGGGCGTAGTCCAGGGCGCGTTCAAACTGGTGGGATTGCTCGTAGTGCTGGACCAGCCGGCGGCAGGCGCCCGTCACCATATCCAGGAGCCGCTGGCGCTCGGTGATGATCCAGTCTTCGTAGTAGCCGGGAAGCAGGTCGCCCTGGTAGATGGTCACCGCACGCTCAAGACGCTCCACGGCTTCCGCCCCGGCCTGGTTCTTGGCGAACAGCAGCGCGGCTTCAAACTCGGCGACATCGGTCACCACCGAGGGGTCCAGCCCCACGGTCTGGCGGTCGGCTCGCAGGATACTGTTTTTCGCGACGCCTTCCGGCTCCAGCTGCGCCCGCAGAGACACCAGGGCCTGCGACAGCCGGTGACGTCCCGCTTCGGACTCGGCGTCCGGCCACAGGAGATCCACCAATTCTTCGCGCAAGTGACGGCGCTGGGGATAAAATGCGAGGTATGCTAGGAGCGCGGCTGTCTTCTGTGTTTGGAACCGATCGACGGTTTGCGTCCCGGCGCGGGCGCGCAAACCGCCGAACAACTCGATCCGCCAAATATGTGGTTGCGCTGTCGCCATACAGTAGTTTACCCTATGACGGTCGACATCTCCAAGGGGCGTGGCGCCAAAGTTGGGATCATGAGGACACACGTTCGATTTGCCGAGCAAATCTGGGAACGCGCGGCCCTTGCGGCGTCCATTCCAGCGGATCGATACACATCAGCCGGTCGGTCATCGCTTCATTCCAGGCATGGTACACGACGTAGTCCTGACCTTTGGGAGAAGAGACGATCGAGAGATGCCCAGGCCCGATCACTTCGCCAGGGATCGAGCGCATAATCTGAGGTCCGCGCTCCCCGCCAACCTCCGTCCACGGCCCCAGCACGTGATCGGCGACCAGATAATCCACGCCGTACGTCTCATTCTGGTAGCAGCCGCCGGCGTAGAAGCAATAGTACTTGCCGTCCCGCTTGCGCACGCACGGTCCTTCCAGCGTATACCAGTCCTCACGCTTGCCGGCCATCTCGCGATTACGCTCGAAACACTGCCACTGCCAATGCGCGCGCATCACAACCGTCGGGTTTCCCTCCAAGGCCGTCATTCCAATCATCTTGTCGACGACCAGCGCCGTCCCGCGAAATGTCGTCTCATCCGAGTCCAGAAAATCCGTCGCGTAGAACAGATACCACTGTCCATCGTCATCCTGAAAGGCGTGCGAGTCAATGCAAAACGGGTTCTTCTCGACATCCGTCATCGGAACGCCGGTATCCACATACGGCCCCTCAGGCGTCTCGCTGACAGCCACCCGTACATGGAACCCCTTCCCATTACCGCTGGGATGATAGTACAGATAGAAGCGCCCGTCATGAAACGCCGTCTCCGGCGCCCAGAACGCCCCGCCCCACTCTTCCTTCGGCGCCATCAGCGCCGTACCCAGCGGCTCCCAGTGGCGCAGATCCACAGACCGCACGATCGGAACCACCCGCCCCGCAGCCGCCTCATCCCCTGTCTCCTTCTTGCCGGTCCCAATGGCGTAGTAAACGCCGTCATGACGCCAGCAGAACGGGTCGGCGAGGTAAGTGTCGTAAACGGGATTGTCGAATTCTTGCATTGGGAGCTTTCGTGGTTATTGCGCGTTACTTCTCCCTATTTTACCGCACAAAATCGGCGCACCATCTCACCACGTCATCACGAATTTGTAGTGATCGCGTCCAGCCGCGTGATCGATCACGCGCACGGCCGCCGTAAAGTTATTCTCCTTCGTCGGCTGCTGCGTCACCTGCACATCGCCACGTCCGCTCTTGCCGCTCAGCGACACCGTCGCCGCCTGATCCACCGGAAGCGCGCCATGGTATTCCACCACGACATTCTCCACCGGCTTCCCCTCCACCTCATCCACCCACGCCTTACCGCCCTGCACATAAACCGTCACGGAATCATCCACATCCCCGCTCCAGGTCACATCATGCCGCGTCGCCGCCGCCACCTGCTGCTTCACCTCCGCCTTCTCCTGCGGCGAACACCCCGCCGCCCCCAGCGCCAGCAGCCCCGCCAGCGCGAGTCCTATATAAAATGTCCCCTTCATCGCAATAAATCCCCATTTCCGGCGGCTGCGTGAGACGCGCCCCGCCTATGGAGGCTATACCCAATATCCTGGTCGTAATCAAAGCAAAAGACGGCCTCGCCGTCGATGGCAAGGCCGTCATAATAACTTTCAATCACAAATATCCTATGAAGCTAGTCGGACACGTAATCATCGGGATGGAACTTCGGATCTGTTGGGTCAAATCGGTCAGACCAGTCGAAGTCAGATCGAGTCAGGTGAGATACAACAATAACTTTCGACTTGCCTTCGAGGGGATTCTCCGGAAATTCCACCCACAACCGATGAAAGGGCCGTTTGATCGACCATTTCTTCAAGGTAAACTTTTCGGATCTAGGATCGTACGTTCCAACAAAAAATATGCTCCGGCGGTTTTCTTCCGGATTCAAAACATTATTGCTCAACCCCATATAACTGGCCAAAGCCTTTTTGTCCGATTTCTCAGGGTCAAGTCGGATCGGAAAGTCGACTCCTTCAATCTCAATATATTGGCTATCCCCAGTCGTCTCCTCAAAATGAAAGTGAAAACGCCCATACAACGGTCGCGCGGGCCTTACTATCGACTGGGCAAGCGTGACGGGGTCTCGCTGAGCGTACGCCACTTCAGGCTGCGGTTTAGACCGCGCCCCGCAACCACATACAGCCGCGATGAT
This sequence comes from Capsulimonas sp., assembly GCA_025963815.1. GTDB lineage: Bacteria > Armatimonadota > Armatimonadia > Armatimonadales > Capsulimonadaceae > Capsulimonas. The sequence goes on along the minus strand of JAOQAA010000217.1, from coordinate 6,434 downwards.
CGGTAAGAGAATTATTGAAAATCGTCTGGCTGTCATTGTGTGCCTTAGGTGGTGGAAATTGAAAATAAACGTGAAGTAGACGGGGGCGATCTTAAATCTAGAATTTCGCTAAATTGTTTTTTCGGTTACATACAGCTGTATAACTCCAGATTAAATCAGGGATGAAAAATAATACAACGCAAAAATCCGTATGATCCTCCGGATATTCCAACCACGTCAACAGAATGCTGTTATACTTGTTGTAATAGGGCTCCAGCTTGATTCTAAATTCAACATCATTAGAAACTTTGATTAGTTCATGCCATTCCCCTGATTTAGACACTAAAACTTTTTTTAATCCAGGCCCGTATTTATCGTAAGATACAAAGTCTGCACATAAATCACTGATTTCATTTTTCAATATTGAATGCGCTGCTTCATTATTATCTTTTGTTTCATTACTATAATCCATTTATCTGGTATACCCACTAAAAACGCAACACAGCCAATCATCGCATTTTAATTAGCCGTGCTGCATTATTTTTCACATTTATGGCTTTCGGCAATATCACTCTGGTGTATCAGTGAATTTCGCTTTAAGTTGCTCTACTTCCATCTCAGAAGCTGGACGTATATCGCCTTTCCTCAATCTTCCTAAATGTGCATCCATTGTGCGTGTTAAGCTAGTCAGCTGTTTAATGTTTGGCTCCCATAACGGATTCCAAATATGTTCCCTACCATTGGCTCCTCGAACTACAACATTTCCATCAAGCTCTTGAATGAAGACATCTGCAACTCGTGCCTGAAGGGTATCTTGAGCAGCTAACCCTACTGGACGGCCTTGATTCGCCCGTTCTTCAGCATGATTACTTCGACTAAATGTCGCCAGCCCAGCAGTTACCGCAAGAGTACCTACTGTGCCTTCAATGAAATTGTTAGCTGCTTTGCCACCATTTTTGAGAGCGTTGGCTCGGGCATCGCCCTCTGCTGTGCCATCACTATAGGCATCCTTAAACGTAGGTTGCTTTGAGTGGTCGATTACTGTGCCGGCAGTCAGTGCATGGAGCAGCTGCCTACCGACCCAGTGAACGAATTGACTATTTTTCGTTTCAAGCCAATGATTAGCAGTTGCGAGTGGGTTAGGGTTGAGGCCGCTCGGGTCCGCAAAATTGACCGGGTTTCCGCCCGCAAACCCATACAGGTTCACCCCGCCATCATACCCAATCGGGTCGCGGTTGATGAAGCGCCCCGTCCCCGGATCGTAGTAGCGGTGCGTCAGGCACAAAAGGCCCGTCTCCCGGTCCGTGTAGTAGCCGTACTGGCCACCGAAGCCCGCAGGCTCTTGCAGCGCCGCCGGGTTCACGCCGTTACTGTCCTGGAAGTTGGCGGTCCGCTTCCCGTGCGCTTCGTAGGAGGCGAAGTCATAGGTGCGCGTGGTGGTGGTGTTGGTCGGCTGCCGGGTGACGATGTTGCCCTGCGGGTCGAAGTTGTACGCCGAGTAGAAAGGAACCGGAGCCGTCGGATAGTAGCGGCCACGCCAGACGTCCGCTTCCCTTTTTTGCTCATTCGTTCGAGAAATATCAATAACAATACTGGCTAAATCGCACTAAACTCTAAGTATATAGATTGTATCTCTGTAAAAGCTAGATTCAACTTAGCTAAGGCATTCTCATCACACTTGCGAATATGTTCGGGTGACACGCGCATAATATTCTGCATTGATCGCACGACGCTTAACATAAAATGGTTCGCTAACGAATAATGTTCGGCCTGTGCATGTAAATCTTTGTGATGTACGAGTTGAGATGATACAGGGATATTTGATAATTCAATTAATAAATCCGCAACTACGACATCACCGATCTGCCATACTTGTAGATTTGATACAGTTGCATCAAAATCTCGCCAATCGTTTTCATAATTCACTCTCAAATCTGATATGTTTTCAAGGCAACCTTTGAGATTATTTGCAATCAGACATATCTGCGCAAATAACTTAGCCTTCTTCATTAACAGTAATGTAATATCTTTAAGCTGTTGGTCCGTTTTATCATTAAACATTTGTGTGTATCCGCATAACTAAGTACCTGGCCAAATATTCTACAGGTTGCCTACTTCGTTTCAAAATTCCTTCGCAAGTCGCTCTGATGAGAATTCTGATTGCGAACGAGTAAAACGAAGCAAGCATCCTGTAATACTTTTGTTCAGATATTTAAAAGATCAAAATCGAGCACGCATTGATGATCTATAACCAGTCGCTCGTAGCCAATCATTCATTGCCATTCCACCAGCTCCAGTCATTGAATCATATACTCTGTTGCCAACTCTCACTGCTTCGTGATATCCGGATTGCGTAAATGCCTCACCACTATTCTTAAAGTATTTATAATCGTTGACTGGATCTCGAAATTTAATAATTTCAGACTTAATTCCCTTTGCAGCAAAAGCAGACTGTAAGTTTTCAGCTACTACATCGCACATCAACTCGCTTGGATGATATTGCTTCAATATCGGGCCAGCAATCTCTGCAATTATCTGATTCGTTTTACGCCATCTAACTGCGCGTAGCGCTTTTGCAGCCGCCAGCCCAAGCCTCTCTTCTGCTATTCCTGGAATTGGCAAAATTGACGCAGTCAATATCCCGACTTCTTTAACCTGACGGGTCATCATTCGACCACGAGCATAGTCCCTGCTGGATTCGCCGCCTGCACCGTTTAGTTGAGCATTGGTAAGATTACCGTCGTCATCCTCTGGCTCTTTATGCCTGAAATGCCCCGTTTCATCCCAAAAAGCTTGGCGACGCTTCTCAAGTTCTGCGTCGCTAGGAGCAAACCCACTCGGGTCCGCATTATTGACCGGATTTCCGCCCGCAAACCCATACAGGTTGACGCCGCCATCATACCCGATCGGGTCGCGGTTGACGAAGCGCCCCGTTCCCGGATCGTAGTAGCGGTGCGTCAGGCACAAAAGGCCCGTCTCCCGGTCCGTGTAGTAGCCGTACTGGCCGCCGAAGCCGACGGGGTCGCGCGCAGGGACTGGGCTACCGCCGCCTGGACCGTTCACGATGGCCGTGTCGGAGCGGAGCGCTCCGTAGCCTTCGTAGATCGTTTGATCGTGCGCCGGCAGGCCCTGGTTGTAATCGTACTCCGATTGGCGCTCGACCAGGTTGCCTTGCGGGTCGTACAGATAATCGTACGCTATCGCCGAAACAGCCTCGTAGCGTGTGCGCCAGCCATCTGCAACATAGCCGTTCAGCGCGTAGACGGTCGCGCTCGTCCCGTTCCACGTCTCCTCAATAACCGGATGGTCGCCGTCGTAAATGTAATACGTGGTCACGCCCGCGGCCGTCTTCGTCGCGCGAAGGCCGTCGCCATCGTAAGTGGCGGCGAACGCCGGAGAGCTAATCGCCGTCAGACGGTCCTCGGGATCGAAGGAGAACCCCGCGCTCTTGTACGTCGTCGGGTTGCCGTTGCCGTCGAAGGAGAATGTGGTCCCGAAGTCCCCGGTCGAGTGCTGGTTGTCGGACGTGAAGCCAAGGCCGCTGAATGTCAGGTCCGTGGCCGTCGAGGAGTTGTAGTAATCGTAGCGAGTCGGGTTGTACGCCACGTCGTAACCGAAGCCGTGTGTCCAGGCATGTTTGTACTTGCTTAGGAACCCGCTCGAGCTTCCTCCCGAAATCACGCTCGTTTCGCCCGTCATCACGTCCCGGTTCGATAGCGCCGTATTGGCGGTGTCGTAGGTGTAAGTCAGCGTATGGCTCGCGTCGCCCAAGATGCCGACGGCCAAGCCGCCCGCCGTGTGGTTGGTCATGCTGGGCAGCGTCACCGCTTCGCCAAGCCGGTTGCCGAGCGCGTCGTAAGACATTCCCGCGTAGCTGGGTCCGATCTGCGCTTGATCGCCGTTGAATGCATCCTTAAAAGCTGTGGTGATGCTTTCGCTTCTCAGGAACCCGCGCGAGTTGTAATTGTAGGACGTAAACCCAAGCGAAGCCGTCGAGCCGGTCGCTTTTGGTCCGTTCGTGGCGCTCAGCCAGCCGTTGCTCAGATACGAGTGCTTCCAGAGACCGGAGGTCCACGGGAACTGCACCTGTTTGAGCCGTCCCGCCAGATCGTACTGATAAGCGACCAGATTGCTGAACAAGCCCGTCGTCAGAGGCGTCTGCATCTGCTTGCGGCTGCCGTCCGGGTAGTGCGCGTACGCGATCTGTTGGTTCTGAGGACCGCCCGTGAAGCTGCGCGTCATCAAGAGAGGCTCGTCCAGGTCGTCGTAGCTGGAGTAGCCCGTCGTGCCCGTGTTGTCCGTCATCAGCGAAAGGCGCCCGTACACGTCGAACGAGTAGCTCGTCGTCCCGATCGGCGTCACGCCCGCCGGAAGGCCCGAGTAGGTGATGCTGGTCACCTGGCTCTCGGGATCCACGCGGTTATAGGTCGTGGTGACGCCCCGCCCGTCGATCTTGGAGGTCAGGTTCTGGTCGCCGTCGTAGCCGAACGTCAGCGTGTCGAAGATCCCGCTCGCGCCGGGGTATTGGATCTGCGCCAGGCTCCCCGCCGCGTTGTAACTGTAGCGTGTGAGGTGATGGTTGCCGTCTTCAAGCGTGGATACGCGGGAGAGACCGTCGTAGGTGTACGTCACCGGCTCCGTGCTGCCCGTCACCGAGAGCACTTCCCCGTCCACGCTGTACGTCGTGTTCACCTGACGCACCAGCGCGCCGCTCTCGTCGTAGACCTGCACGTTCGCCGCAAGGCCGCCCGGGTACTGGTAGTTCGTCTGCGTGTAAGCGCGCGCCAGAGGTGTGCCCACGTTGGTGGCCGGAGCGATGGTCTGCACGAGCTGGTCGGCGACGTTGTAGACGTAGTCGGTCTTGTTGCCCGAGGCGTCGATCGAGAGCGTCACGTTGCCGCGTCCGTCGTAGCGATAGTGCGTCACGTTGCCCGCCGGGTTCGTCACCGTCAGCGGCTGGCCCATCACTTCATTCTGGCTGTAGGTTCCCGCCGCTCCGAACTGGTCGTAGTTGGGATCGCTGGTGTAGTTGTAGGTCGTCGTCAGCGTCCCGCCCGCGTTGTTGCCGGGGGTAGAGACCGTCAGCACCTGCCCGCCCGCCGAGGTGGCGGTGGGGAGCGTGTAGGTGAATGTGGTCGTCACCAGGGACGGAGCCAGCACCGTGGAGTCCGGCGCGGGCGAGATGATGGTCTTGACCAGGCCGTTCAGGGCGCCGTCGGCGGAAGTGTAGTAGGTGTAGGTCGTCGCCTGCTTGGTCGCGTCGGTGGTTACTCCCGTAACATGCGTCTCCTGCGTGCTCGTCACCTGCCCCAGCGCGAAGTTGGTGAAGTCGTAGATGCTGGTGACGGTGTTGCCGCGCGGCGAGGTTATCGTCGCCGGGTTGCCGAACGTGTCGTTGTAGGCGATCTTGGTCTGCTCGCCCTTGCGGTTGTTGTCCAGGGTCGGCATCCACGGATTGTTGGCGTCCGCGTAAGCCATCGTCTCCGCGAGGCCGAAGCCGTCCAGGAAGCCGGAATTGACGTTCTTGGCGCCCCCGGTGGTCGTCGGGATGTAGTTCTGCTTGTGCGTCATCGCCAGCGTGCCGTTGGCGTTGTAGTCGTTAAGCAGAGTCAAGTTGGTGTTGGGGCTGGGCTGGTAGGAAGTCTGCCGGCCCGACGCGTCGGTGGCTAGGGCGACAAAACCGTTCTGGTCGTAGAACAACTTGGCGCGGGCGTAATTGGCGGGATTGGCCGGATTGGGATAGTCCACGGCGGAAAGATAGTTTTTGCCGTTGACGAACTGAGGGCTGTACTTCCACTGATTGGGGGGGGTGGCGGCGCCCACGAGCGAAATCTGCGATACGTTGCTCAGAAGGGAGCTGGCATAGTAGGTGTAGGAAACCGTGCGGTCCCCGGCGCTGTTCGATTCCACTACGGACGCCAGTAACCCGGTACCCGGATCGTAGCTAAACGTCAGCAGCGTCGCCCCAAGGTCGTTCTGCACCGTCGTCACACGATTCTTATTCGCAAGCGGATCCCGGTTGATCGTGACGTAGCGCCCGACCAGATTGGTCAGCTTGGTATACACGTACTTGACGTTCGTCGCCGCCGGATCGGCGGGCGTAAACGTCATCTGTGAGTGGTCCTTGAACGTCAGCGTGATTGAGGTCCACTGCCCGGTCGTACCCGAGGGAACACCGCTGACGATGTAGGGCGCGCCCGCCGGATGTGAAAAGGCGCCCGTCGGCGTTCCGCCGCTCAGCGTGGGCGCAAACGTCTCCGTGGCCTTGTTTCCATAAACGAGCGTCAGGGCGCCCCATGTGGCGGCGTTGGCGCTGGTGATGGAGATGTCGTAGTTGTCCGTCCATCCCAGGCCCATGCCCGGCGACGCGTAGCCGGCAGTGGTCAGGTTGCTGCGATAGCTGCGCTCATAGGAGACGCTGGGGCCGACGGGATTGTAAGCGCCGATATCCGCGC
>JAOQAA010000208.1 GCA_025963815.1 Capsulimonas sp. | reverse complement strand
CACAAGCGCCAGTATTGACGGTGGCCAAACTCAGCATGTCCAGGCCGCGCTGGACTTCATTCCGTCCTATGTCCGTGCGGGAACGATCCTGCCGCTCGGTCCCGTCCTTCAGTCCACGAGTCTGGGCGCCGTCGATCCGCTGGAAGTGCGCATCTACCCCGGCGCGGACGCCGGGTTCACGCTCTACGAAGACGACGGCGATACCTACGCCTACCAAAAAGGCGCGGCCAGCCGCATCCCCATGCGCTGGAACGACCGGACGCAGACCTTAACGGTCGGCGCTCGCGCCGGATCGTTCCCCGGCATGCTCGCCACGCGCCATCTCAACGTCGTCCTGCCCGGCGGCGCCCACAAAGGCGTCGTTTACACGGGCGGCGAAATCAAGATCGGCTTTTAACATCAACAGGCCGGGGCGTCAAAAACGCCTCGGCCTTAAGGCGAGAATAAAGGAGGTTTTCAGCAGGCATCGACGACTGTATATTTAGTTATTAACGCGTTAATTGCTATTCAGTAAACTCAGGAGTATGAAGATGAAGAAAAACAATGTTGTGCAGCTTCTATCCGGTCTTTCGTGTTTGTCCGCTGTCGGCGCCCTCTTGCTCGGAGGAATGGGAACGGCCCAGGCATTTACCGCCAGCGATCGCTCCACCGCCCTGTCTTGTTACAACAATACATTTTACTATACTCTGAATAGTGGGACCCAGGGCTTCTATCGTGCTTCGGACGGAACAGGGAATATCACATCCTTCTGGCAATTTGCCGAACAGATCGAGCTTGTCTGTGACACGGGGAACGTCGCCGCAGTCAATCAAGTCTGCGCCGGGTTCACCGCTCGGATGGGAACTGACTGGACCTGGAACACATACAATGACGACTTGATGTGGGCGTCGATCGCCTTCAGCCGGGCCTATCAATTGACTGGGAACACCACCTATCGGACACTCGCAGCAAATGGGTTCAACGTGGCTTGGAACCGTGGGTGGGATACGGTCAACACGGGGATGTGGTGGAACACGAATAAAGATGTCAAAACCGGATGCGTCAACGGTCCGGGCGGGATTGCGGCATATTTGCTTTCTGTAACGCTGGGTGACGCCAGTTACAAGACCAAAGCACAGCAGTTCCACACATGGGAGATCAACTATCTGTACGACAACGCAACGGGGTCGGTCAAGGGAAGCCCAGCTGGAACGGACTTCAACACCTACGACTCCGGCACGTTTGCCGCGACCGCTTATTATCTCGGCGACACCAGCCGATACCCGGCGGCGGGGCGGTGGGTGCAGAACCATTGGGGAGTGACGATGCAGACATCCGGCTACGGCTCCGACGCCGGCGGATTCAACGGCATCTGCCTCCGCTGGCTGGCGAAGACGGGCTATAACATTCCTTACCTGCAAGCGTGTGTGAATAACGGCTGGGCGTATCGAAACTCGCGGGGGCTTTCCGACTGCTGTTGGTACCGACGCACCCCAGATTCGCCGACGGTGTTGTATTCCTGGGATTGCAGCAGCGTCGTTGTCGGAATGCTATGTGTGCCTCCCGGCTAGATTCTCGTCTTATGGCGCCAAATGGAGCCACCCGGTGATATAATGTTACAAATGACACCACCAGAACCGGGAACGCTCGCGCCATCCTTGAAGAACCCGATCAACTCCGTGGTGAGCGCGCTGAGCGACCAAATTCAATCGGGCAACTATAAGGCAGGCGACTGGCTCCCCAGCGAGCGCTCGCTCGCCGAGGGTCTGGGCGTGGATCGCCGTGTTATCCGCACGGCGATCCAGCAATTGGTCCAGAGCGGCCTGATCGTTCGGCGCCCGCACTGCCGGCCGATTATCGGACAGATCGGCGGCGAAGCGCCTCAAAACGCTCCCGTTGAGTCTGAAACGCCGGCTCCGTACTCCAATATCATCGCGCTGCTGATGTGGCATGGCGACGACCGGTTCGAGCGCACCTTCACCACACAGCAGCGCGTGTTTTGGGGCATGAACCAGGCGCTCGCGGACGCCGGCTATCACGCCGTTTACGTGGAGCTTGGGGGCCGCATCACCTCCGACACCGACAACGCCAAGCATGAGGCGGAGCATCTGCGCTATATCGTCCAGCGCGGTTTCGGCGGCGCCATCTTCTATCCCTACGCCTATCGTTACAACCGGGAGCTCGTCGAGGAAGTGCGGCGTAAGATCCCGCTCGTCACGATCGACCGCGAGGTGGACGGCGTCGATACGGATTTCGTCGGCGTTGACAATTTCCAATCGATCTACGACACGGTCATGCATCTGATCGAAAAGGGCCACCGGCGCATCGCTTATATCACCAAGAATGAGCAGATTCGTCCGGTCCAGGATCGCCTGATGGGCTATATCCACGCCATGCGCGACGCCAGTCTCAACGAACTGGTGCTCTGCATCCCCGCCGATGGACTCCTGCAGCCCTGGACTTCCATCGACGCCGTCTTCCGATTGCCCAAGGGCGAGCGTCCGACGGCGGCGGTCGTTTTCAACGACTACTCGGCGGTCGATCTGATGATTCCCCTCGCCAACGCCGGCCTCACCGTGCCGGGCGACGTTGCGGTGACAGGCTTCGACGATATCGCGCAAACCCTCCCCAACGGCGTAGGGCTGACGTCTATCGCGCAGCCCTACGAAGGCATCGGCCGCAAGGCTGTGGAAGTTCTGCTAAACCGCATCCAAAACCCTCATGGCCCACGGCAAGTCGTCGCGCTCCCCGCGCAGCTGATCGTGCGCGAAAGCAGCCGCGGCCCGTTTTCCTAACGACGTGAGAACTTTATCTGATATGCTTAAGCAGCCGGCGAATTTATTCGCCGGCTGCTTGTTTGCGCCGGTCATTCTTCGGATGTGCTGTGTAATTATTTGTTCCAAAAATCCCCATATAAGATCCATATATAGATTCCTCTTGACATCCTGTAGCCGTCATGTTATATTGGGTCCTGTCTGGAGAACACGCCGACGCCGGAAAACCGGCGCTACGGCGCGAGACTACAACACGACTAAGGACGCAATTCATGCACCGTTTTTTGGGAACGACCCGTGGGGCGACAGTCAGCCGTGGGATCGCCGCTATTTCAATGACGACTTTGGCTCTTGCGAGCATTGCCCACGCTGACGCCGTGCCGACGTATAAAAATTCTGGAGCGGCTCTGGAAGCGCGCGTGGACGACTTGATGAGCCGTCTTACCGAGGATGAAAAGATTTCGCTGCTGGCGGGGACGGAGTTCACCACGCAGCCGATGCCGCGTTTGGGTATCCCGCCGATGGGGATGGCCGACGCCGGGCAGGGCGTGCGCGGCGGTCTGGACACAACGCTTGGGCCGGCGACGGCGTTTCCTTCGGGGGTCGCGATGGCGTCGACGTGGAATCCAGGGTTAGTGGGTCGCGTGGGCGCGGCGATTGGCGTGGAGGCGCAGAACAAGGGAACCGGCGTTCAGGTGATGCTGGGGCCGGCCGTCAATATTCAGCGATCGCCGCTCGGCGGACGCAATGGCGAGTACTTTTCCGAAGATCCCTTTCTCGCAGGGCGTCTCGCCGTCGGCTACATTCAGGGAATGCAGGGAACCGGCACGGTGGCCTGCATCAAGCACTTC
>JAOQAA010000196.1 GCA_025963815.1 Capsulimonas sp. | reverse complement strand
TGGACATTATTCCGGGCGGCATTGTCGCCCCTCAAGGTTTCAAGACCGCCGGGGTCTACTGCGGCATCAAGCGAAAGCGCAATGATCTGGCGCTGATTGTCTCGGATGTCGATGCGGCGGTGGCGGGCGTCTTCACCACGAACGTCGTGAAAGCTCCGTGTGTCGTGGCGAATCAGGCGTATCTGGAAGAGGGAATTGCCCGCGCTATCGTCGTCAACAGCGGCAACGCAAACGCCTGCAACGGCGAGCAGGGCATTACCGACGCCGTGGCGATGGTCCAGCAGGCGGCCGACGCTCTGGGTATTCCGCAGCGCCGGGTGCTGAGCGCCAGCACCGGAGTCATCGGCCACAAGCTGCCGATGGAGAAGATCATCGCCGGCATTGTGAACGCCGCCGGAAAGCTGCACGGGGAAGAGTGTGATGACACCGCTCAGGCGATCATGACCACCGATACCTTTCCGAAGCAGGTCGCGGTCGAGTTCACTCTCGATGGAAAAACCGTGCGCCTCGGCGCCATCGGCAAGGGATCAGGCATGATCGCGCCGAATATGGCGACGATGCTCGGTTTCATCACCACCGACGCCGCCATCGAGCAGCCTGTCCTTCAGGAAATGCTGCGCCGGGTCGCCTGGTACACCTTCAACTCCATCACCGTGGACGGAGACACCAGCACCAACGACATGACGCTTGTCTTGGCGAATGGCCTCGCCGGCAACAAAATCATCGACAGCCTGGAAAGCGCCGACGCCCGCGAGTTTGAGAAGGCGCTCTTCAGCGTCTGCCTGCACCTCGCCAAAGAAATCGCCCGCGACGGCGAGGGCGCCACGAAGCTGGTGGAAGTGACCGTGCAGAATGTCGCCGTCCCCGAGCATATCGCGAGCGCCTTCGCCAGCAACGGCCGCGAAATCAGCCCCGAGCACCGCGCCGGCTTCCCGCGCTCCGTCGCGAAGACCATTGCCAACTCGCCCCTGGTCAAGACAGCCCTCTTCGGCAACGACCCGAACTGGGGCCGGATCCTCGCCGCCGCCGGCCGCGCCGGCGTCGTCTTCGATCCGGACAAAGTCGAGATCGCCCTGGCCGGAACCACAGTTTACCGAGACGGCATGCCCACCGATTTCAACGGCTACGTCGTTTCCGAAGCGATGAAAGCAAAGGAAGTCCAAATTCTGGTAGACTTTCACCAGCCCGGCGGCGAAACCGCCACCGTATGGACCTGCGATTTCAGCTACGACTACGTGAAGATCAATGCGGAGTATCATACCTAAACGAATTTGTCCCTTGAACGCGATGGATTCCATAATCTTCAAGTAATTTCTTAAGGAGAACGCTATGGAGCTTGTATACGTAGAGCCTACATATCCTGACCGTCGTGAGGCTCCCCCTGGAAAATTAAGTTACGAAGAATTTTTAGCGTGGGCGGATGATAAAACTTTTGCGGAGTGGGTGGATGGTGAGGTTCAAGTTATGAGTCCCGTCGCTGATGAACACCAGGATCTTTCCACATTCTTGCTGGCAATTATGCGATGGCATGTCGAAGAGAAGAATTCTGGTCGAGTGTTTGCCGCTCCGTTTCAAATCCGCCTGCGTATGACAGAGCGCGGACGTGAGCCTGATTTGATGTTCGTACGCTCGGAAAACCTTGGGCGTGTGACAAGAACGTTCTTGGACGGCCCCGCCGACCTGGCCGTCGAGATCGTCTCGCCAGAAAGCATCATGCGCGATCGTGGGGAAAAATACGCAGAGTATGAGGCGGAAGGTATCCACGAATATTGGCTGATCGATCCCGCAACGGAACGCGCTGACTTTTTCGTCTTAAGCGATGACCAGCGTTATGAACGAGTACGGCCAGACGCATTAGGAATCTATTCGAGCACAGTTCTTGATGGATTATGGCTAGATATTAACTGGCTTTGGAGCCGTCCACTGCCGAAACTTCGTGATGTGATTAAAGCGTGGGAACTGCGTTAATTCAAAATTGAGAAAGCATAGCTATGCCAAACCAACAACCGAACCAAGCCGCCGAAGTTTTGATTCAGGCGCTTCCATATATCAAGCAATATTCCGGCAAGACCATCGTCATCAAGTACGGCGGAAACGCCATGATTGATGAATCGCTGAAGGCCGCCGTGATGCAGGATATTATTCTGATGCGTTATGTCGGGATCAACGCCGTCTTGGTCCACGGCGGCGGGCCGGAGATCAGCGACGCGATGCAGAGGATGGGCAAGGAGCCGGCGTTTGTCGGCGGACTGCGCGTCACGGACGCCGAGACGATGGAGATCGTCGAGATGGTGCTGACAGGGAAGACGAACAAGAATATCGTCGCTCATCTCAACAAGCAGGGCGGGCAGGCCGTAGGGCTCAGCGGCAAGGACGGGAATTTGATCGTCGCCGAGCGCGAGACGACCAAGGGCGATATCGGGTTTGTCGGACGTGTCGTCAAGATTAATCCTGAATTGCTGCACACGCTGTCGGGGGCGGGATATATCCCCGTGATCTCCAGCGTGGCGATTGGGACCGAGGGCGAGAGCTACAACGTCAACGCGGACACCGTCGCGGGCGAGTTGGCGGCGGCGCTATCGGCGAGCAAGCTGATCGTGATGACTGATGTCGAGGGCATTTATCAAGATTTCGCCGACAAAGACAGCCTGATCTCGCAGATGAGTGTCAAGGACGCCCGCCAATTGATTACCGACGGCGTGGTGGACAAGGGCATGATCCCCAAAATCGAATCCTGCGTTGTGGCGATCAATGGCGGCGTGGAAGCGGCGCATATCATTGATGGCCGCGTGCTGCACGCACTTTTGATTGAAGTCTTTACGGATCAGGGCATCGGAACGATGGTTCGAGGTTAAGTCGATGACACAATCGCTTTATACGATGGATGCGGAGACCGGGCGGATCGCGCCGGCGGTGGACGAAGCGCAGGCGCGCGCGTGGGACCATGACCACGTCATGACGACCTATGCGCGCCTTCCGGTGACTCTCGTGCGCGGCGAGGGCGCCAAGGTCTGGGACGCCAACGGCAGGGAGTATCTCGACTTTCTGGCCGGCATCGCGGTCAACGGGGTGGGGCACTGCCATCCGCGCGTCGTGCGCGCGATTCAAGAGCAAGCGGCGACGCTGATCCATGCGTCGAACCTGTATTTGACCGAGCCGCAGGCGCGGCTGGCGGCCAAGTTAGTGTCGATCAGCGACTTCGAGCGTGTGTTTTTCTGCAACAGCGGCGCCGAAGCCAACGAGGCGGCGATTAAGATCGCCCGCAAGCATGGTAAGAAGAATGGTAGCGCGACTAAGTTTGGGATCGTGACGGCGAACCGATCGTTCCATGGCCGGACGCTCGCGACCGTGACCGCCACCGCGCAGCCGAAGTATCAGACGCCGTTCGCGCCGGTTGTCCCTGGCTTCTCGTATGTGCCGTTCAACGACATCGAAGCGCTGCGCGCCGCTGTCGGCGACGACACGTGTGCGGTGATGCTGGAGCCTGTCCAGGGCGAGGGTGGGATTTACCCGGCGCACAAAGAGTTTTTGCGGGAAGCGCGGGAACTGTGCGACAAGTTCGGCGCGCTGTTGATCTTTGATGAGATCCAGACAGGGGTCGGCCGCAGCGGCAAGTGGTGGGCGTATGAGCACTACGGCGTCGTGCCCGATATCATGACGCTGGCGAAGGCGCTGGGCGGCGGCGTGCCGATCGGCGCGTGCCTGGCGCGCGGCGAGGCGGCGGCGACGCTTGTCCCAGGCGACCACGGGAGCACCTTCGCTGGAAACCCGCTGGCGGCGCGTGCGGCGCTGGCCGTGCTGGAGGCCATCGAGGAAGAGCACCTACTGGCGAACGCGCACGCAATGGGCGCATATTTCGTGCATCGACTGAACGAAGCGCCGCTGCGCGGCAAGATCAAGGAGATTCGAGCCCTCGGGCTTCTGATCGGTGTCGAATTAGTGGCGCCGGATGCGCGCCGGGTGCTGACGGAGGCGCTAGACCAGGGCTTAATCATCAACGCCGTGGGCGACTATATTCTGCGTCTGCTGCCGCCGCTGGTCATCACGAAAGAGGATGTCGATCGCGCGGTGGAAATCCTGTCGGCCATTATCTGAGATTTCGATCTGCAATTTTCATTCGCTCCGTAGTTCGCTGAGATTCGAGAAGGGAACGAAACAATGCCTGCCATGTGGGATAACCTGACGCTGAGCGCCGCCGGCGTGATCTACCGCGCCAAAGAAGAAGCACGTCGCTTTGGGCAGAATGAGGCGGACACCGAGCACTTATTGCTCGGCCTGCTGGCCCTGCGCACGAATGTCGCCTGCGCCATTATTACCCGTCTGGGCGTGGACCTGGATGTGCTGCAAGGCGACATCGAGACCGGCGCCGAGTCCGGCGAAGCCCTGCTTCCGGTTTGGAAGCTGGAGTTCAGCGAAGCCGCCCAGATGGCGCTGGCGCTGGCCGAACAGGAAGCGGGCGAGAACAACGCCGGCGAGATCGGCACGGAGCATATTCTGCTCGGCCTGGTTCGCGAAGAAGAAGGCGCGGCGGGACGTCTGCTCGCGGAGCACGGCGTGACGATGGAGAAAATTCGGGGAGAGATCGGGAAGTAGGGGCGTAAGGCCCTATTCCCCAGCCTTCGAGACCTATTCCCCCGGCGCTTGGGTAAGCTTTCCCCTTTTCCCAGCAAGGCCCTTCGGGCGGGAAAAGGGGTGCTAGTTACTGCAATCCAATCGAGTGTTCCGGGTTGTTGAAAAGAGTTTTCGGATCATAAAACTCTTCGGCGGCTACGATAAAACTCGCCTGGGCTGTAATGATGAACGCCCCTTTTTCCGGGCTTTAGCCTCATGCTGGGAAAAGGGGGAGACGCGCTAAAGCGCGGGGGAATAGGTCTCGATCGGGAAAATAGGCCCTAATCCCAGAGAATTACAATGTCAAAACAACTCACTCTCAATGCGCGCATGGTGCTTTTCGCGGCGCAGCAGGAAGCGGCGCGGCGGTCGCATGCGGAAATCACGCCGGAGCATATCTATAT
>JAOQAA010000147.1 GCA_025963815.1 Capsulimonas sp. | reverse complement strand
CGATGAATGAAAATCGCGGCTTCACATTGATTGAATTGCTAGTTGTTATCGCGATAATCGCGATTCTTGCGGCAATATTGTTCCCTGTCTTCGCCAAGGCTCGTGAGAAGGCTCGACAAATTAGCTGTCTCTCCAATATGAAGCAGCTAGGGCTTGGATTTACTCAGTACAGCCAGGACAATGATGAAAAGAATCCGAATGGGATCAACATCTATGCACCGGGCGGGAATGGATGGGCCGGCGAAGTTTACCCATACGTCAAGAGCGTGCAGGTGTTCAAGTGTCCTGACGACAGCACTGGCAATCTGGTCTTCGTGTCGTACGCCTATAACAGCAACAACACTATTCCAACTGGCGATGACCTAAAGGGCGTGGACAGCTACTCCATCGCACAGTACAACGCGCCGGCCAAAACGGTGCTGCTTGCTGAGGTGAAGGGCAATTCTTACGGAGCAGGGGACACCTCCTGGAGCCCGGCCGGCGGTGGCGGTGAGACCATTTACGATAACGGCAGCAACGGCGCCTCGCCCGCAGGCTTCGGAGTTCGCGCTTGGGGATCGGACACCACGAACCTTGGTGGAGCCGGAGGATACACATCGCCGGTCAATTTGAAGTGGCAGACTGGCTACATGCGCAATTCCGTAAACGCGGACCATGCCGCCTATGACCAGCCGACGGGGCGCCACACCGACGGCTCCAACTTCCTGCTGGCGGATTGCCATGCGAAGTTCCTGCGCGGGACCGCCGTCTCGGCGGGCATCAGCAATCCTACGGCGGCGGACTGCAACACGGCGCTTGCGCAGAGCGCCAACGGCGAGGGAACCATGGCCGCAGGCACCGAGTGCAGTGACGGATCGCTCGCTGCAACGTTCAGCTTGCAGTAATTCCGAGATCGTCCCCGGTTATAAAAACCGGGTCTGTGAAGTCGCTTCGCGACTAATTGTCCGTCCGGCACGGACGGTTAGCGCTTCGCTTCTCAGACCCGGATTTTATATCCGGGTTCCTAGCTGGAGCAATTAAGAATGAAGTTACACTGGCCGCGGATGATCGTGCTGGGACTGGCGGCTGTCTGTCTTGGGTTCGTTCCTATGAGCCGGGGGCAAGGACAAACCGTTCGCCTGAGTCCTGGTCCTGGTCCACTCGATAACCCCTTGAAGGGCTGGTGCACTTATACCACGGCTGGACCGATCCGTCAGCCGTACTCTATGGTCTACCAGTACGTTTCGTGGAAAGAACTTGAGCCGCGCGAAGGCGTTTATGATTTTGACGCCTGGGAGAAGCGAGCCTGGAATATCCCGAGCGCCGCCGGGAAGCGAGTTGTCTTTCGCGTTTATTTGGATTACCCCAGTCTGCCCTCGGGCGTGCCCGATTGGGTCGTCGCTAAGGGTGTGCATCTGCGGAAATACACGGAAGAGGGCGGCGGGCAATCGCCGGATTACGATGATCCGATTTTGGTGTCCGGCCTGGAGCGCCTGATCGCGGCTCTTGGCAAGCGCTACGATCGTAATCCTCGCGTGGCCTTTGTGACCGTCGGGACCCTGGGTTTTTGGGGCGAATGGCACACCTATCCGCGCGTGGAGTTGTTCGCGGCGCCGGCCACGCAGCAGCGAGTTATCGATGCGTATCGGCGCGCCTTTCCGGACAAGCATCTTCAGGCGCGTTACCCGGACGGCGTCACTGGAAAGCAAGGCTGGCTCGGATACCACGACGATATGTTCCCCTCGGACACGACCGGGCCGGATGATTGGATGTTCCTGCCGAAGATGGGACGCGCCGGGCGGACCGACAACTGGAAGGCCGCGCCGATCGGCGGCGAGATGGAGCCGGGAAAAGCCGATCGCTGGCTCGGAGCCGACTTCGCTCGCACGATGTTGGCTGTGGAAAAGGTGCATATGACGTGGGTTGGACCTTATAGCCCCGCGATCGACGCCAATGCTTCGCTCAAGTTTCTTGAGAATTCTCAGGCGATGGTTCGGCGCATGGGATACCAGTTTTCTTTGCGCACGGTGCAGGCTTCGGTGAAGGGAAAAGGACCTGGTTCGCTGCGGGTCACCATCACGGGAGAAAACCAGGGCGTGGCCCCGTTCTATTACCGATGGCCCGTGCGGCTCGCCTTGCTCGATGCGAATCACCGAGCCGTTCAAACGCTGTCCACGGACACGGACATCCGCAAATGGCTGCCGGGCCAGTTTACGCTGAGCGCCGCACAGAGTCTGCACGTCCAGCCTGGCGCGTATCGGCTGGGGATCGGCGTGATCGATCCGATGACCGGCCGTCCGGGCGTCAAGTTCGCCAACACGCTGCCCAGCGATAATGGGTGGACGATCCTCACCAGCGTTCGTGTACCTTAACGCTGCAAAACAAGCCTGGCGAATTTATTCGCCGGCTTCTGAATTCGCGCTGCAATTGATAGGAGCTGAGCGGAATGACATTGATCGAATTGAGAGATACTGAAGTATCGCCGAGCGGAACGAACGCGCGCCGGATCGCGCTGCGGCCGGACGAATACTGGTGGGGCGGAGTGGTGGAGGATGGCGTCCAGATGCCGTTTCGCGACCGATTCTACCACTGCGACATGAGCGCCAATATTCGGGGAAATCAGGCGACGCCCCTGCTCCTCTCAAGTCATGGCCGCTTTGTTTGGAGTGATGAGCCGCTGGAGTTTACGTTCGACGAACGCGACGGCGGACTGACAGTCGCGAGCGCCGGCTCAGAGTTAGTTTTCGAGGAAGGGCATGGCGACCTTGCGGGGGCGTATCGAGTCGCCTGCCGCCGCTTCTTTCCGACAAGCGGTCAGATGCCGGATGCGCTCAACTTTACGGCGCCGCAGTACAATTCCTGGATCGAGATGCAGTACGAGCCGACTCAAGAGAAGGTGCTGGAGTATGCTCGCGGCATTCAGGAATGCGGATTCCCGCCCGGCGTATTGATGATCGACGATAATTGGTTCGAGCACCACGGCGATTGGCGCTTCCACAGCGGTCGATTTCCGGACCCAGGCGCGATGGTTCGCCAGCTTCACGACGAGGGATTTCGTGTGATGCTCTGGGTCAGCCCGTTCGTCAGCCCCGACTGCGGCGTTTATCGCGAACTGGAGCGCAAAAATCTGCTGGTTCTGGACGCTCACTCGGCGCCGGTGGTGCGCGCTTGGTGGAACGGGCAGAGCGCGATGCTCGATGTGACGAATCCGTCCGCCGTCCAGTGGCTCAAACGACGCCTGGACCATTTGATGGCTGAGTACGGGATCGATGGCTTCAAGTTCGATGCGGGCGATCCCGAGTATGTTCGCGCCGAAGACGTGATGCATGAGCCCACGGATGCGCTGCGTTACTGCGAGGCGTGGGCTGAGATCGGCCTGAACTACCGCTTCAACGAGTATCGCGCGTGCTGGAAGCTCGCTGGACAGCCGCTGGTGCAGCGCCTGCGCGACCGGCTGCATACCTGGGGATCGGGCGGCCTGACGGACATCGTTCCGAACGGCCTCGCCCAGGGACTCGCCGGCTACGGCTTCCTCTGCCCGGACATGGTGGGGGGAGGGGACATTGGGTCCTTTACCGGCGACGATTTCCATGTCGATCAGGAGCTGTTCGTCCGGACGCTTCAGGCGTCCCTGCTGTTTCCGATTGTCCAGTTCTCTCTGGCGCCCTGGCGGGTGCTCGACGACGAACATCTGCGTTATTGCCGCGACGCCGTACGGCTTCGTCAGAACTTTGCATCAGAGATCCTGGCTCTTGCCGAACACTCGGCGCTGACGGGCGAGCCGATCCTGCGCCATATGAGCTATGTCTTCCCACACGCCGGTCTGGAAAGCGTTCAAGACCAATTTATGCTGGGCGACGCGATTTTGGCGGCGCCCGTCACGGAGCAAGGCGCCCGCAGCCGCCGTGTCGCATTCCCAGCCGGGCAGTGGCGCGCAGAGGATGGGGATGTCATCCATGGCCCGTGCGTTCAGACTGTGGACGCCCCGCTTGGGCGCCTGCCCTGGTTTCGCCGCATTGCATCATGAACGGCGATCCGCGCGCAGCGGGAGGACGAGGAAACTATGAAGAAAGGATTGGTCGGTTATGCGTTCATCAGCCCCTGGATCTTAGGATTCCTGATGTTCACCGCGTTTCCGTTCCTGAGCAGCATCGCGCTTTCGTTTACGCGTTATAACATCGTCACCCCACCGGTCTGGGTCGGCGGCGCCAACTATCGCACGCTGGCGCACGGCGACCCGCTGTTCTGGACTTCCCTGGGGGTCACGGTGAAGTTCGCGGTGCTGGCCGTTCCGCTGGGCGTCATCGCTGGCGTTGGTCTCGCACTGCTGCTCAATTTGGACATTCGCGGCATCAGCCTCTATCGGACGATTTTCTTCATCCCGTCGATCCTGCCGTCGGTGGCCACGTCCGTGGTGTTCTTATGGCTGCTCAACCCGGAGATCGGCCTGGTCAACCGATTGCTGCGGGCCGTCGGTATTGCCGGACCGGAGTGGCTGCAAAGCCCGCAGTGGGCGCTTCCAAGCCTCGTCTTGATGTCGCTTTGGGCCGTGGGCGGCAGCATGGTCATTTACCTGGCCGGGCTCAAGGACATCCCGGTCTATCTTTATGAAGCGGCCTTGATCGATGGCGCGACGGCGTGGCAGCGCCTGCGGCATGTTACGCTGCCGATGCTGTCGCCGGTGATCTTCTTCAACGTGATTATGGGAGTGATCGGCGTCTTTCAGTACTTCACCGAGGCCTTCATCATGACCCAGGGCGGCCCGGAGGACAG
The DNA here is from genome assembly GCA_025963815.1 of Capsulimonas sp. Taxonomy (GTDB): domain Bacteria; phylum Armatimonadota; class Armatimonadia; order Armatimonadales; family Capsulimonadaceae; genus Capsulimonas. The sequence goes on along the minus strand of JAOQAA010000147.1, from coordinate 949 downwards.
CACGCACTTCTATGCGCTCTACTTGTTCGAGAGGGCCTGGCATTATTTGGACATGGGATACGCCAGCGCGATGGGGTGGGTGCTGTTTCTGATCATCATGAGCATCACGGGCCTGTTGTTCTGGTCGCAGCGGCGCTGGGTTCACTATGAGGGATAAGCAAAGAACGACGATGAAACTCCAACTTTCGAAATCCAGCGTGATTGGCGTAGCGGCCATTCTGGCTCTTGGGTCAGCACTCACTGGCTGTGGGCAGAAATCGGAAGCGCTCGTCTCTGTATCGGCGGCGCCGCTGGCCCAGCCGCGCATCCCGGTCTACTATTGGCATATGTGGAGTGCGCAGTGGCTGCCGGTGATGGAGCATGTGGTCGCGGAGTTTAACGCCAGTCAAACCAAGTACGAAGTCATTGCGGTGCAGGTGCCGTACGGACAGGCCGATACGAAATTCCTGCTGTCGGCCGCCGGAGGCGATCCGCCGGATGTGATGGCGCAGTGGACGCAGGCGATTGGCTCCTGGGGGCAGGCTGGGGTGCTTGAGCCGCTGGAAACGAAGATGACGCCCGCCGAGCGTCAGCACTTCTCGCACGATACGTATCCCGTGTTCCATGACAATGGCTGGTACAAGGGCCATCTGTACGGCCTGCCGCTGGCGGTCGATGTCTACGCCTGTTACTACCGACCCGACCAGTTTCGGCAGGCGGGCTTAGATCCCGATCACTTTCCGGATACGTTAGAAGCGTTGACGGACGCGGGGAATCGGCTGAACCAGCTCGACACGGACGGCCGCTACACGCGTCTCGGCTTTCTGCCCCAGGGATTGACCCGGTACGCGCCTGCGTTCGGTGGAGGGTTCTACGATCCGCGCGCCGATCGAGTGCTGCTCGATACTCCCGCGAACAAGCGCGCCCTGGACTATCTGACGCAGACCGGGAATCGACTGGGGATGGAGCG
>JAOQAA010000079.1 GCA_025963815.1 Capsulimonas sp. | reverse complement strand
TGCGCCCTGCCCGCCGTAATTCCCCAAGAGCAGCTGGCGTTCTTCGCTCGAATGAAATCCGCCGCCCCGCTTGTCCCTCTCGAAGAGGTCGAGATCAAGGGAGTGAAGCAGCGCGCCCTTGCCCCGGCGCAGACATACGGACCGGAGCGCTCCAATGTGGAGAACCCGGAACTGTACGCGGTCTGGCCCTTCCGAATCTATGGGGTCGGCCGCCCCGATCTTGAGATGGCGCGCGCTTCCTACGCGCGGCGCGTCAATCATTTGGATGTCGGCTGGGGGTACGACGGCAACTGCGCGGCAATGCTGGGCCTTGCCGAAGAGGCCGCCCGCATCCTGCGGATCAAGTGCGCCAACTCGAACCCTGCCCATCGCTGGCCGGCCACCTGGGGACCGAATTTCGACTGGCTGCCCGATCAGAACCATGGCGGAAACCTGCTGGAGACGACCCAATTGATGCTGCTTCAGAGCGTGGACGAGAAGATCTTCCTAATGCCCGCATGGCCCAAGGAGTGGGACGTCCGTTTCCGCCTGCACGCGCCGCGAAAAACGGTCGTCGAGTGTGTGTATCGGTCCGGTAAGATTGAGAGCCTCTCCGTGTCTCCCCATTCGCGGCGAAACGACATCGTCCTGCCGGCGTTTGCCGTGGAAGGGAGTCCGTTCAGGACCAAAAAATAACCTCGGACAGATTTGGAAGGAGATTATACCAACGGTCACAGGCTCCTCGTTTGCCGCCCATCCGCCGGCAACGCCGGCCACTGTTCTTGCGGATTATTCACTCTCCGCATCTATGTTCATAAACGTCTCGATCTCCGCTTTCGCCCGCTCGGCATCGGCTTGCGTGACGAAGGTGGCGAGCCGAGCGGCGGACGTTTTCTGATTTTTGGGTTTGTCGGATTGAGCGCGGCCAGCAGCGCGAAGATCGCTTGGGCGCCGATCAGCGGCCATAGCAGCATTCGGGCGTAGGGCTGGATCGTGACGAGGGGCGTGAGCGCACGCACCGGCGCGGCGGGAAATCCTGGGATCGACACAATCGCGATCCCCAAGATGATCGGCAGCGCCACGAAGGCGATCGCCAGGACGATCGCGGCGGTGAGCAGCCCATGGATTCGTTTCTGTATTTGGATCGCGCGCGGCTGCGCCGCCAGCAGCCGATCCCCATCGATCTCCATTTGCAGCAGCCCGGCTGTCACCACGCGCGCCGCGTTCGCCGACGCCGGCGGCCATTGTTCTTCCAAAATGGACATCCATTCTTCTGTACTTACTGATGTTGCGCACATCGCGCCAAGCGATTGATGCATTTTGCCGATTTAATGACGCAAGATGCCCGGCGAATGCAAGATGCCCGGCGAATGAATTCGCGGCTAGAAGTGCACGATGTGCCCCTCCGGGCACTCCAGAAACCTGGCGATTGCGCTTCTGATCCAGAATCTTCGACCCCTCATTGTGCGAAAGACCATCGGTGAACGCTCAATCGTGAAACTCTTCATCAAGTACCTTCGCGGCGGTGTCAGCCTGAATGCCACAGCATAAACGGTGATGACCGCCGCGCCGGGAATCATGTTCGACGCATAAAATCGGGCGAGCGGCCAAAAGAACGCAACGGACATCACGCGCCGATTTGCCCAAACGACACAGACAAATACCGCAAGATAGAGCAATAGCGGCAAGAGCGTAATGAATATTGTTATTGTAGGGTCCAACATTTTGGCGTAGAACGGCTGAGACCCACTCAACTTACCGCCGCTAATAACGAGATTTAGCTTTCCAATTTCAAGCACTCGGTCCTTGCAAACCGGGGCCGGCGGCCATTGCTGTTCCATATACGCAATCCTTCCCCGCTACTCTGGCTTCGGATGTTCGAGTATTGCGTCGATCGACTTGCGTATGTCCGCCATTTCCGGCGGCGTTCGAAGGTAGAGGAGCGCTAAAAGAACTTTTGCCTCGGCTTGCTGGCTAATCTCCAGCACTGTGAAAATCTCGTCGATTTCTATGTCGGTAAGCGCCGTGTCTTGCTCGATCAGGCGCTTGAGCCAGGGCAGGCTTTTCTCGTCGCTGACTTCGCCCAGAGATCCGATCAGAAATTCGCGCGGGGCGTCGGCGGCGGCCAGCATCGCTTCGCCGAGTTTGTGCAGGAAGTAATCGGGGGCTTTGCAGCTCCAGATCCTCATCAGCATCAGTAAATCCGGATTGACGTATTTCCTGGTCGGTAAATCGGGATCGATGCATTTCGCGCCTGGTTTCTGGCAGGGATCGCAGAGGAAACGGTCCGGATCGCTTTGACTATAGGCGATTATGAAGCCGAGCCACTCAAGGGGCGCCGTTTGCGCCCACTTGGCCACGGCCTCTTCTGCTTGCTCGTAGATTTCCTCATACGTACCCTCATCAAACAGCCCAGGCATCGCGGTCACGCGTTCCATGATGTCCATGACTGTTCGTTTTGGCGCGACGATTTTCGGCTTCTCGGGCAGAGTAATAAACCCTTCGATGGCCGCCTTTGTCTGCTCCGCCTCTTCCGGTGACGAAAAGTACGCGAGGCAGAACTGCCGCGTATTGATAACGCCGTCCGGCGGAATTGTGAGCCACAGCTGCCAGAATGGGTGCGCCGCGCTGCCTGCGCTCTCTACCGTGAACCGCCCTTCCCGCAGCAAGGAGTGGCCGATCCAGTCGTCGCCAATAGAGATCCGCAGTGGCGACCTTCGTATCACGAAGCGCATGTCAGGTATCACCAGGGCATGCGCTCCAAACATTTGGAAGGCGGTTTTTACGCTGCGGATGTAAGCCATGGGCGGCATGAGCCTGGGGAACGAGCGCGAGGACTCGAGATGATCCTCGTTGATTTCCAATTGCAGCATACCGAAGTTCAATACGCGCGTGGCCGGCTCGGGCGGCCCTTGCTGTTCCAAAGTATCAATCTCCATCCGTGCGTATCGGTTGCGGCGCTGCCGTGAGAAAATTCTCGATCTCTGCTTTGACGGTTCGCGCGTCGCTTTGCTCCCCGAAATACGCGAGGCGGATCGTGTGCGCTTTCTTGCCGTTTTCTTCTGGAAATGTCAGGTTCAGGAGATACATCGGGTCTTTTGCGCCGGGCGTATTTGCTAATGTTAGTATGTAAGATTGCAGAAGGGCGCGTGCCTCGTCCCGCCCGATTTGAACGGTCTTGGGATTGCGGCGAATGACGAATGGGCGGCTGGGAAGCTGGCGAGCGCCGATCTTTTGCATGACGAATGCGCCGGCGTAGAGGACGACGGTTGCTCCAAATAGCTGCAAGGTCACCGGCGGGGCGGGGACATGGCTCATGACGGCGATGGAGGCGCCCGCCAGCGTCAGCAGGATCAATGCTCCTTGAGAATAGAAGCGCCATCGGTGTTTCTGGTCGTCAATCCGCGATCCGCCTATGCGATCCGCATCAATGTCCAAGCGCCATACGCCCAGAGTGAGTGTACGAGGCGCGTTCGAGGGCGGCGGCGGCCAGTGTTCTTGCAATTTCTTACCCTGTGATCGGTTCCGCTTTCGTTTCGTCCGCGTTCAGAAACCGTTCGATCTCTGATTTCGCCCGTTCCGCGTCGTCCATATTCGCGAAGATAGCGAGGCCGATGCGCTGATCTTTGCGGTCTTCTTCGCCGGGAACGGTCAGCCATAGGATTTTCGTTCGCTGATCGCGGGCGCTCCGTGTCGCGACCGACAGATACGCCGATGCGGGCAGGGCGATTGTTTGGCTCCGGCCGGGGCGCAGTGTACGTGGATCGCGGGTGAATGTAAACGGGTCCGTGTGGCATAGGAACCGAATGAATTTTTTGAGCCCGAAGTAGGCGGCGACGCCGATCGCGACCAACATGATGTAATACAGACCATACGCCCGCATGGCAGTGCTTAAATATGCAATCCACCGCGTTCCTGGAGTGGCGGGCGCGAGCGAATAGAGACGATATAAGGTCACAATACTGACCCCAGTGACACATGTAATGTAGTAGCGCAGAAGAAACACAGGACCAGTCGGCTGCGTTCCGTACAGGCTGTCTCCATCGTTTTCCAGCCGAAGATGACCGAAATGGGAGATGCGCTTTCCATCGATCGGCGCCGGCGGCCATTGTTGTTCCAATATCTTACCTTGCTGTTGCTTCCGTCATCTGCTTGTCCGTGCGCAGAAATTCTTCGATTTCTGACTTCGCCTGCTCGGCGTCGGTCAGGGAACGGAAGAGGGCGAGGCCGATCCGCCGTGGTTTTTTGCTGTTCTCGGCGGGCAGCGTGATGTTCAGCCGGGGGATGCGCTGCTGTACGCCGCGTACGCTGTCCAGGGTGACCTGGGCCGCCGCCGGAAAGGGGAACTCGGTGGCGCGTTCGATCTGAATCGTATTGGGATGGCGCCGGATGACAAAGGGGCGATTGGGTTCATGATTTTGCGCGTATTTTGACAATACCAAGACCACGGCGAATAGGATCGCTGAAATTAATTTCAATAGCGTGATCCATGATGGAATTGCGTGGCTGCTCGTTGCTGGCAAGAGTGTTAACAGCAGCGCCAGCGCCATACACGTGATGCTCTGGTTACGCAGCCGCCGGATCTTCGCATAGTCTAAACGCATTCCGGTGATCCTATCCGTGTCGATCTCCAGCTGCAAGCCGCCGATTGTCATGACACGCGGTGCGCCGGCCGACACATGAGGCTGTTGTTTTTCCATATTGATAAGAACCGTAATTTCGCTGGTGACGGCCGCGCTAAACTCGTTCGGAAGCGCGGTGAAGTTTGTCCTCAAGGGCCATTCGTTCCCGCATCTGCGCCTCGGTCATTCGCCATTGGCAGGGCAGGGCGCAGTCGAAATCGAAGGGGGATGAGTGATAGGGTTTGCCGGACATGTCCACGAATAGGGCGACGACCGGGGTGACGCCTTCGTAATGCCGTTCGGAGAGGATGTCGTGGAGAGCTTGGCGGTCGAGATGGAATGAGCATTCCTGGGAAGGCGTGAGCCAGTGAGGAAACGTGGGGCCAGCAATAACGAGGCCATTGGACGCCGGGCCGGGTTGCAGGGAAATAACTTCGCCGCTGGGCAGGGA
>JAOQAA010000063.1 GCA_025963815.1 Capsulimonas sp. | reverse complement strand
GGCCCTTAAAACCGCCCGTCTCAATCACAATGCTGCCTTCCGGCAAGCTCCAATGATCTTCCGACGCGTCAAAGAGACCGATAAAGGCGAAGGCTGTGCCAAACAATACGATCGGACCGTCAAGTGTTGCGAGACTCTCGGCAAGCTTCTCGTTCTGGTCCCAGTAAAAACGTTCGGCGCGTAAATCACCCAGCATATGCGAAAGCGATGAATGCGGAGCGTCGTCCGGCGCGGGCATCATCGCCCAGATCGGCAAATCCCGCGCGCCGGGAATCCTCAGTTCAAAGCCACGCTTCAGACTGATCTCGTAAAGCGCGAGCGCATCGGCGTCCATATAGTGTTTGCCGGCCTCACGCAGCGTCGTGCCCGACGAGTGAAAAATGCGGACGGCGCTCTCGGAAGGCGTGCAGCTCAGATCGAAGAGCTTGAACGCTTGTGAAGGCGTGGCGGGGATCAACCGCCAACGGTCAATCGAACCGGGCTTCACATCCAGGCTCTCGCACAGTCGTCGATAGACTTCATTCTTTTCGTACTGCCGCGCGAACAGTTCCAGCGCGAGCGCGTTGAACTGCTCCTCGTCGTTGCCGCCCGGTTCCTGGGCGATGAATGCGGCGATATTCTGCGCAAGGGTCTCCATACGGGTATTATACTGCTCATGCGTCAAAAATTTTCACGTCGAGGGCTAGAGCTCGCCCTCTTGCTGCCGATGTCCGCAGTGCTCGCTCTTGGCTTTTTTCTTTTATTCCAGAGCAAGCTGCTCACGGCCACTCTGCCCGCGAACGCCGTCAACATCAATCAAGCGACTGCTCCGCAGCTTGTCAAAAGGCTCGACCTGCCCGCGATCCTCGCGCAGCAGATCGTCGATGAGCGTCAAAAGCTTCGCGGCCATACGTTTGGGTCCACATCGCAGATGCGCCATCTCAAGCCGCTCGCCGCTTCGGGAGTCGATCTGGACGATGACCTGCTGATCGTGCGCAGCAAGGCCGGCGGCGCGAGTGAATACTGGCAGGGCGTCGGTTTTTTCTTCCTAGCCTTCCTGCTGGCGCACATCTACCTTCGCAAAACCGCCCCGAGCGCCGATCCGTTCCTGCTGCCGCTGATTGAGATACTCTGCGGCGTGGGCCTGATGATGGTTTATACCGTGAAAGATCCCTTTCGCGATACATTCTCTTTTCTCGGCCAGATCCGCGGCGTCGCCCTCTATGGAATGATCGCGCTGGCGATCCCGCTGCTCAAGCCGTTTTCGCGGATTGTTCTCAGGCGCTATCAATATGTCTACGCTGTGGCTGCCATCGTACTGATGGTGCTGCAAATCTTAGTCGGCTCCGGACCGGGCGGCGTCCACCTCCAATTGTTCGGTTTTGAGCCGGTCGAAGTGATCAAGATCCTCCTGGTGCTGTTCGTGGTGTCTTATCTGACACAGCGCCCGGACGCCCTGGACAGCCCGATCAATCCCCTGCCCCGCGTTCAGGACTTCGGTCCGCTGGCGATCATCTACGCAAGCGTCCTCTTACTGTTCGTCGCGATGAAGGACCTGGGCCCGGCCGTCCTGCTCTTCGGAACGTTCCTGACGATTGTGTATCTCGCGACGCAGCGCAAGATCTATCCTCTCGTCGGCGGCTCCCTATTGCTGATCGCAGGCTTTATCGGCTACAAAATCCATCTTGGTTTTTTTGCGACTCGCGTGACGATGTGGCTCAACCCCTGGGAGAACGCCGACGCCAAGGGCGCGCAGCTGGGTCAGGGTCTCTGGGGAATGGCGACGGGCGGCATCTTCGGCAGCGGCCTTGGCATGGGCAATCCGGGCATGATCCCGCGCGGCGGCTCCGACCTGATCTTCGCCTCCATCGGCGAGGAAATGGGCCTGATTGGCGCGATCTGCATTTTGATCGTCTATGTACTGATCTGCGTTCGCGGGTTTCGCATCGCGCTGCAAGCCGTCACTCATTTTGACCGATTGCTGGCGGCTGGCCTCACGACGCTGCTGACGCTGCAAACCATGATCATCGTCGGCGGCGTCACAGGCTTCCTGCCGCTCACGGGCATCACCTTGCCCTTCGTGTCGTTCGGGACATCGTCGCTGGTGGTCAACTTCTTCTCCATCGGTCTGCTGCTGCACCTGTCCTCGAAGACGCTGCCAAATGATGTGACAGACGTCGCCTCATCGGCCTGGGCGCGCTCGGCGCGGATCGTGACAGTCGCTATGGCCGCCTATTTACTCATAGGAATCGGCGTCTTTCGCCTCTTTTACATTCAGGGGATCGCGGATACGTCGATTGCCAGCCGCGCCATTCGAACCCCGGACCGGGACCTGGTGACGCGCGATCATATCAATCCTCGCCTGCGGATCTACGCCAACGCCATCCCGCGTGGGACGATCTACGACCGTAACGGACGCGTGCTGGCCGCAAGCGCCACGCCCGAGCAAATGTCCCAGGCGACCGGTCTGCTCAATCCCGATGGCCGCATGCGCGTTTACCCCGGCGGTCCCGCCTGCGCCCACTTGATTTACGCCGTCGAAGGCGATCGCAGCCCGACAAACGCGCTCGGCCGCAACGGCGACCTGCGTGGGTATGCGAGTTACGCCGATCTGCTGACTGCCTATCGGCTTCGCTACCTGCCCGGCGCGCCGCGCCCAAAGGGCGAAGACGTTCATCTGTCGATCGATCTCGATTTGCAGCAAGCGGCGTCACGCGCGCTGCTGGACAGCGCGCACTCAGTTCACGACCGGCGCACCGGCAAATCCAAGGACAGCGGAGCAGCCGTCGCGATCGATGTCGCGACGGGCGAAGTGCTGGCCGCCGTCACCGCGCCGACCTTCGATCCGGCGACGGTCACCGGCGCCGGCATGGCGCAGCTTCTCGCGGACAAAGACAAGCGAGCAACACTCGTCAACCGCGCCGTGCGCGGCCTTTATCCACCGGGATCGACCTTCAAAGTCGTGACGGCGGCGGCCGCGTTCGAGCAAGGCCTTCAGAATACTGTCGTGAACTGCCCACACACCGAGTACAACGTCAAGTGGCGTTACAACGGCGTCCGTTACGCCCGCCGCCGCATCACCGACGACTCGGAGTTCTCCGCGCATGGTTCAACGGATATGCCGGAGGCGCTCGCCGTTTCGTGCAACATCTACTTCGCACATTTGGGAATTCAAATTGGCCCGGAGGCGCTGGAGAAGACCGCAACGGAAGGCTTTGGGCTGGCGTACTTCCCCAAGCTCAAGGCGCTAGGAGAAGACCTGCCCGACTGCTCATACGGCCAGGGAACCGTGCGCACAACGCCGACGGAGATGGCGGAGGTTGTGCAGACGGTCGCGAACGGCGGTATCCACATTCCGGCGCGGTTCTTCCATGACGCATCCACGCAGGCGCACGACGCGACGACGGTGCTGACGGTCGATCAAGCGGCGCAGCTTCAGGGGATGCTCGCGGGGGTCGTCACCGGCGGCACGGCGCGCGGCGTGTTCGACGGTCTCCCCGTCAGCGTCGCCGGCAAAACCGGCAGCGCGCAGAACGATCAGGGGGATAAGCAGACACATTCCTGGTTCATCGGCTCCGCGCCGGCGGACCACCCCAGCGTGGCGTTCTCCTGCGTGATCGAGAACGGTGGGCATGGGCGCAGCGCCGCCGGTCCGGTCTGCCGCGCCATCGTGTCTCAGGTCTTTTCTCCGCAAGGATCTTTGTCCAAGCATTAGGCGCGTGTGAGGCTCTCCAGAAACCGCTTGCTTCCGCCGACAATCAGAATAGGCCAATCTTTGCGATTGCGCCGAACGATTGGCGCGACCGGGAGAGCTCTCACGATGACTAACGTACAGAATGTTCCGCTGGATCAGATCCTCACGAACGAAGGACAGCCGCGAAAGTCCTTCTACCAGGAAAGCCTGGAAGAGCTTGCCACGTCGATCAAAGAGCGCGGCGTGCTGGAGCCGATCGTCGTCCGTCCCTTCAAGGGGCCAGATGGCTCGGATAAGTTCCAGATCGTCATGGGCGAACGCCGCTATCGCGCCTCCCGCCTCGCCGGCCTCAAGGCCATTCCCGCCGTCATCAAGGAGATGAGCGACGAGGACGCGCAGGCCGACGCCCTCTTAGAGAATTTCCAGCGCGAAGATCTCAACCCCATCGAAAAGGCCCGCGCCATTCAGGGCCTATTGACCTTTATGTCCTGGGAAAAGTGCGGCAAGACGCTGGGCGTCTCCGAAACCACCTTGCGCCGTTCGCTGGAACTCCTGGAACTGCCCCTTTTCGTGCAGAACGAGCTGGCGCTGCGCGCCATCCCCGGCCAGACCACGCTTTCCGAAGGCCACGCCCGCGCCCTCGGCGCGCTGAACCACGACCCTGCCACCCAGAAGCGCCTTGTCGAGAAGATTAAGGCCGAAAAGCTCAACCTGGGTGACGCCGAAAAAGTGATCGACGCGATCAACAAGTATCCCGACAAGCGCGAGGCGTTCCTGCGCGTCCCAATTCAGATCACCGACCAGCTGCTCAAGACCATGGGTGTCCGCGCCGAGAAGGCGAAGCCATACAAGCCGGCGACGGCCGAGCAGCATATGAAAGCCATCGATAAGATCGGCAATCAGCTGAGCGACCTGCTCGACGAGCGCGTGATCGAATATCTCTCCGCCGTGCAGATGAACCAGCTGCTCGCCACCTGCGCCGAACTTCAGCGCGGCCTGGACGAGTTCAACCGCAAGGTCCGCTTGGCGCTCAAATCCAAAGAATTCGGCTTCCAGGAAACCTACATCCACTGCCCCCTCTGCGGCCGCGTGGAGCTCGTCGGCAGCCTCCGCTGTTCCGTCTGCTGGTCTATCCTGCGCCGCTGCTACGACTGCGGCAACTACGACCGTCCCGCCGAAAAATGCGGCGTCAATAACGCGCAGATCTACGTGAACGAAGCCGAGAACCCGAAAGAGTACTCCAAGAGCTACAAGTGCCCGGATTACAAACCGAAGTATGAGGCGCAGGCGGTGAAGACACTGAAAATCGCGGCGTAAGCCCTCACCTCGATCCTTCTCCTCCGAGAGAGGGATCGAGGGCGAGGACTTGCTCGCTTGACATCCCCACCGCCTTTTGCTAAAATTGCGTCATGAAGATTACCACGCCGCTGGCTTTGCTTTGCCTGCTGGCTGTATCGCACTGCGCGCCGGCGCAAGTCACGCCGGCTGTTCCCACAAACCCGGCGACCGATCCGAAGAACGCTCCCGCTCCGGTGGCGCCCGGCGCTGTCACGCCTCCCCTCCCCACAACGCCCGCCGCGCCGCAGCCGCCATTGTCGGTGACGGCTGCCGAGCGTCAGTACTTCGCCTTTGGGTATTCGCTCGCGAAGGCCGCGTTCTCTTATGCGGAGCTAGCGAAGCGCGCGACCAAGATCACGAAAATTAAAGATAAGAATAAGGCGGTGCAGGAGCTGGGAAACTTGCTCCCGATCGCGGAGCGCAACCGGGAGATGGCCAAGGGCAGCTTCTCGGATGCGCTGACGACGATGCGCGCCCTGCACGCGGCTCCCCAGGCGACCGCAACGATCTCGAACGCCGTACAGCGGCTGAACAAACCGCTGGCGCTGGTGGGCGAGGCGCATGATGTCGCGCTGCAAAGCCCGGACGCCGGCCGGGCGCTGGCGTCGCTCAACGAGTTCGAGCGGCTGTCCGGCCTTTCGGAGAACGCCACGATCAAGCAGTGGATCGCCTCGCCGGCCGTGCCGGCGTCCGGTAAGGTATGGTATGCCGAAGGGCTGATCGCGGGTCTGGCGGAGATCTCCGCACAGGAACAGATGCCGGATCTGCTCCCGCCGCTTTCCGAAATCACGACGGATCTGCGCGGCATGCGCGACTGGCTGGTGCTGCGCTTTCCGGACAAGCCGTCCGCCGAGCAGAACGACCTCAAGTCCAGACTAAACAAGTTCTTAGTGCAGGCAGCCCCGTCCAGCAAGTCCAGCCGATTGATGACGCTAGCGGAGCTCAAGCAGCTCGGCGATATCTGCCGCGATCTGCGCCTGCAATTGCTGCCCGATACCGCGCCGAAAGCTCCCACAACAGTCGCCCCGCCCGGCGTCAACGCGCCTCCGATCGCGACGCCCGCGTAACTTCCACCAAAACAGAAACGCCAGCATCGTGTTATCGGGTGGCATGCCTGTAGCCCTGGACAGGCATGTGCTACGAACGAGAAGAAACGTGATTCCACTTCGTGCGTAATCCATGCCTGTCCAGGGCTACAGGCATGCCACCCAGTGACGTTGTCCGCTCTAGGACTTAGACTTCCCCATCCGTGCTGTAAGCCAGATCCTTCTGCGCTTCCAAAGCCGCCAATCGATCCGTAAGCGCCTGATGCACACGTTCGTAAGCATCACCGCCGAATAGCAAGCGCTGCGGCGCCGGCGTGACATCCACGGAGTCGATCATTGCCTGGGCTACTTTCACAGCGTCCCCAGCCGCTTTGAATTCACCGGACGCGACGGCGCGGCGCACTTCGCCAGCGGGAGTATTGTCGTAAACTTCCATCGGCGGAGGGCTGACGATTCCACCGCCGAAGTTCGTGCGCGTCGGTCCCGGTTCGATGATCGTGAACGCGATCTGGAACGGCGCGACTTCCTTGGCGACTGTCTCGACAAATCCCTCAATCCCCCATTTGGTCGTGTGGTACAGACTGAAATTTGGATAGGTGATCTGCCCGCCCTCGGACGAGACCTGAAGAATGCGGCCCCCGCCCTGCGCACGAAGATGAGGAAGCGCGGCGCGGATGAGTTGTATAGAGCCGATGAGATTGGTGTTGATCTGCTGAATGATCTGATCGTCCTGTAATTCTTCGCCGGCTCCAACAAGCGCGTAGCCGGCGTTACTGACGATCGCATCGATCCGGCCCAAATCCCGGAATGCTTCGTCCACGACGTGACGGATCGCCGCCGTGTCGGTTACGTCCAAGGAACGCACCCAAAGCTGGTCGCCGTATTGCGCCTTTAAATCATCCAGACTCTCGGTCTTGCGAGCCGTGGCCGCGACGCGTTCACCTTTGGCGAGCAGCAGTTCGGTAAGATGGCGGCCGATGCCGCTGGATGTGCCGGTAATAAACCATGTGCGCGGTGTGATCATCTGTGGTAACTCCTTATGCATAAGAATGAGGTTAGAGAAGCTTCGTCATTGCGATCAGACGGCAGTCCTCAAGCGCCGCCAGTCGATGAGGGGCGGCTTCTGTCCGATATTTTTCACTATCCACGACGCGCCGAAAGGCGGCGAAGCTGGGATACTCCACGATGGCGACATCGTCCCACAATTCGTCGGCCGGCCCAACGAGGCGCGCCAGCGCCGCGCCGATCCAAACAGGGCGAACGCCTGCTTCCGCAATCTGGTTGAAGACGGGAACATACCGCTCGTGAAACGCCTCGCGTCCCGAGCACGGCGCTGCGTCCGTACGGTCGCCGTAGTCGGCTTGCTCCCTGTAGCGAAGCAAGTTCAGGATAAACACGGGACCGTCGCTGGGAAGCAAGCCCGAGGCCTCGGCGACGGATGCCGCATCAATTTCAATAGTTCGCATTGTCTTAGTCTCCCGCAAGGAAATTCCCTCTAATTAGACACTTGACTTTATTTGTCTATGTGACTATTATGGACATATAGACAATAAATGTCAACTTTCTAAGCACAAATATGTCATTATTTTGTTATGAGCAGTGAAAAAGAAGAACGCATCCTCAAGGCGGCGCGGGACGTATTCGCGCGCTATGGCTACGTCCGCACCACGATGGCCGATGTCGCGAAAGCAGCGGGAATATCGCGTCCGGCGCTGTATTTAGTGTTTGCTAAAAAGGAAGAGCTTTTTGGGGCCGTGATCCACCGGATGAACGATGATATCTTCGAGAGGATCCACTCCCAGCTCGATACGCATAAGACTTTGGAACAGAAGCTTACGCTTGGCTTCGAGTTATGGGTGGGGCAATCATTCGATCTCGCTTACGCCAGTCCTGACGCCAGGGATTTGTTCGAGTACGAAAACCCGGCGATGCAGGAGGTGGCAGCCGAGTTTCAGGCGTTTCTGGCCGATCTGCTTCGAGAAGCTGTCCGTGTTTCAACACTGAAGGTGACGCCGGAAGAATTAGCCCAGGCGCTGCTATTTGCGGTCCACGGCTTCAAAACGGTTGCTAAAGACGGCGCGGACCTGCGGCGCATGATCGCGATCCAGATATCACTGACCATCGCCGCGCTGCCCTCGGCCTGACGAGATTTTGTTACTCCAGACAAACAAAAAACCGATCCCCTTGCGGAGATCGGTTTTTCTGTTTTGGTCCGAACGAACTTACTTGTGGACGCTCTCGCCCTTGACGTCCTGCGCGGCTTCCATGACGGCTTCCGACAGAGTCGGGTGGCCGTGGATCGTGTGCATGAGTTCTTCAATCGTCGACTCCAGCTTGATGGAGACGCAGACTTCATGGATCAGGTCCGTGGCGTGCGGGCCGACGATGTGAGCGCCCAGGATCTCGCCGTACTTGGCGTCGGTCACAATCTTGACCATACCAACGTTTTCGTTAATCGCCATCGCCTTGCCAAGCGCCTTGAAGGTGAACTTGCCGACCTTGACATCGTAGCCCTGTTCGCGCGCTTCCTTCTCGGTAAGGCC